>JAFOIS010000211.1 GCA_017420605.1 Lachnospiraceae bacterium
GAAGCGGATATCGAGGCGGACGCGCGGATGTACGTCGGCACGGAACTGATCTCCGACGCGATCCTTGCGAGGGAAAACGTCGCCGCAGACGGACCGGAAGCGGAAGAGATGCTGAGAACGCTTCTCGAAGGCACCGGCTATACCACGCGGGAAGCGGCAGTCGCCGCGGGGATCTCGGAGACCCAGATCGACTTTGCGGTCAAAAACTCGCTTGCGGTCGACAGGGTCATCGCGCACGCGACTCTTACGGACTGAATAAAAAAGCCATAAGCGCCCGGCGGAAGAAGCCGGGCGGATCATAACATAAGATACGGCAGCGCAGGGAGTGCAGTACAGAATGGTTTATAAAAGGATTTTTGCGGAGGTGAAGGAATATAAGCTTCCTTCGTTCCTTACGCCGGTCTGCATGATACTCGAGGTAATATTTGAAACGATCATCCCGCTGCTTATCGCGAAGATCGTGGACGTCGGCATCGGGACCGGCAGCATAAAGGCGATCCTCTACTACGGGGGCCTCATGCTCCTTTGCGCGGTGCTGGGACTTCTGGCCGGGATCGGCGGCGGCGTCTTCGGCGCGAAAGCATCCACGGGACTTGCGAAGAATCTGCGCAGCGCGCTCTTTTCGCATATCCAGACCTTTTCTTTCGCCAACATCGATAAATTCAGCACGTCCGGCCTCGTAACGCGCCTCACCACCGACGTGACGAACATCCAGAACGCCTATCAGATGATGCTCCGGATGTTCTTCCGTGCGCCGATCTCGCTGATCGTGGCGCTCGTCATGGCGTTCTCGATCAATGCGCGCCTCGCGCAGGTCTATCTTTACGCGGTCATTTTCCTTGCGGTCCTCATCGGTTCGCTGATGGGCTCGACCTCCCGCATTTTCATGGGCGTCTTCCAGAAATACGACGACCTGAACAAGAGCGTGGAGGAGAACGTGTCCGCGATCCGCGTCGTGAAGTCCTACGTCCGGGAAGAACATGAGACAGGCAAGTTCCGCAGGGCGGCGGAGAATATCTACAAACTGTTCCTCCGCGCGGAGAAGCGCGTCATCTTCATGTCGCCGATCATGTCGACGACTGTCTACACCTGCATCATCCTTATCAGCTGGATCGGCGCGAAAATGATCGTGAGCCATGAAGGACTTACGACCGGCGAACTCATGTCCATGCTGACGTACTGCATGTACATCCTGATGAGCCTGATGTTCATGGCCATGATCTTCATCATGGTCATTATGTCGACCGCTGCGGCAAAGCGTATCTCCGAAGTGCTGAACGAGACGAGCACGATCACGGATCCGGAAAACCCGGTCACGGAGATCGCGGACGGCAGCATCGATTTCGACGACGTCGATTTCGCGTATACCGCGGACGCGCATGAAGCGGTCCTCAAGGACGTCACGCTCCATATCCGTTCCGGCGAGACCGTCGGCATCATCGGCGGGACGGGTTCCGCGAAGACGACGCTCGTTTCCCTTATCAGCCGCCTCTACGACACGACGGCCGGGGACGTGATGGTCGGCGGACGGAACGTGCGGGAATACTCGCTCTCGCACCTCCATGACGCCATCGCGGTGGTCCTGCAGAAAAACGAACTCTTCTCCGGCACGATCCTAGACAACCTGCGCTGGGGCAACCCGGACGCGACGGAAGAGGAATGCAGGGAAGCCTGCCGGATGGCCTGCGCGGATGATTTCATCATGCGTTTCCCGGACGGCTACGAAACAAAGATCGAACAGGGCGGAACGAACGTTTCCGGCGGGCAGAAGCAGCGCCTGTGCATCGCGCGCGCCCTTCTCAAGAAACCGAAGGTACTGATCCTCGACGATTCGACGAGCGCCGTCGATACCGCGACCGACGCGAGGATCCGGAAGTCGATGAAAGAGGCGATCCCGGGCACGACGAAGCTCATCATCGCGCAGCGGATCGCAAGCGTCCAGGACGCGGACCGCGTGATCGTCATGGATGGCGGACGCGTATCCGGCTTCGATACGCCGGAGAACCTTCTTAAGACAAACGCCATTTACCGGGAGGTCTACGAGACACAGACATCCGGCGGCGGCGACTTTGACGTGAAAGGAGGCGATCTCTGATGGCGGAAGAGAGAAGAAATACGCAGCCGGGTCCCGGCGGAAGACCGCCGCGGGGCGTCAAGGTCCACGTGGAAGGCGCGGGGAAACTCTTCAGGCGCCTGATGGGGTACGTGCTCCGGTACTACGCGGTACATCTTGTCGTCGTGATGATCTGCATCGTGATCCAGGTGCTCGCCAGTGTGCAGGGAACGCTGTTCATGCGTACCCTGATCGACAGTTATATCCAGCCGATGATCGCCGAAGGCAGCCGTGATTTCGGACCGCTTTCGGGGGCGATCCGCCGTGTGGCGGTGTTCTACGCGATCGGCATCATCGCGACCGTACTGCACAACCTCATCATGGTCTACGTCACGCAGGGCACGATGCTGCGCCTCCGGAAGGATATCTTCACCCACATGGAGCGCCTGCCGATCCGGTATTTCGATACGCATGCCCGCGGCGACATCATGTCGATCTACACCAACGATATCGACACGCTCCGTCAGATGGTCAGCCAGTCGCTGCCGTCCTTCTTCCAGAGCATGATCACGATCGTTACGGTGTTCGCGAGCCTCTTTGCGCTGAGCTGGCGTCTTACGGTCATCGTGATCCTGATGATCATGCTGATGCTCACGGTGTCGAAGAACGTTGCCGGAAAGAGCGGCAAATACTTCATGGAGCAGCAGAAGAACCTCGGTATCGTGAACGGCTATATCGAGGAAATGATGAACGGGCAGAAGGTCATCAAGGTCTTCAACCACGAGGAGATCGCCGTCCGGAAATTCGAACAGCTCAATGACGAACTGGCAAAGAGCGCCTTCAACGCGAACCGCTTCGCCAATATCCTCGGACCGATCAATGCCCAGCTCGGCAATACGACCTTCGTCGTTCTGGCGATCTTCGGCGGCATCGCGGCGATCGCGGGCAGCGGCAGCACATTTACCCCCGGCGGGTTCGCCGCGTATCTTGCGGTCCTGCTCGGCGGCATCTCGCTCGGCGGCCTGGCGTCCTTCCTTAACCTTTCAAAGAGCGTCAACATGCCGGTGAACCAGATCAGCATGCAGCTCAACTCCGTCGTCATGGCGCTGGCCGGCGCCGGCCGGATCTTCGCGCTGCTCGACGAGCAGCCGGAAACGGACGACGGGTACGTCACACTCGTCAACGCGAAGCGGAACGAAGACGGTTCCCTTACCGAGACGGAAGAGCGCACGGGTGTCTGGGCGTGGAAGCATACCCACCAGGCGGACGGTTCGGTGGACTATGTGGAGGTCCGCGGCGACATCACGATGATCGACGTCGACTTCGGCTACGTTCCGGAAAAGACCGTCCTGCACAACATCGACCTTTATGCGACGCCGGGACAGAAGATCGCGTTCGTCGGTTCGACAGGCGCCGGCAAGACGACGATCACGAACCTGATCAACCGGTTCTACGATATCCAGGACGGCAAGATCCGCTACGACGGTATCAACATCAACAAGATCAAAAAGGACGACCTTCGGCATTCGCTCGGCATCGTCCTGCAGGAGACGCATCTTTTCTCCGATACGGTGCGTGAGAATATCCGCTACGGCAAGCTCGACGCGACGGACGAGGAAGTCGAGGCCGCGGCACGCCTTGCCGGCGCGGACAGCTTTATCCAGTATCTGCCGCAGGGATACGATACGCCGCTCACCGGAGACGGCGAGAACCTCTCGCAGGGACAGCGGCAGCTTCTTGCCATCGCCAGAGCCGCGATCGCGGATCCGCCGGTGCTTATCCTCGACGAAGCGACAAGCTCGATCGATACCCGTACCGAGAAGATCGTGCAGGAAGGCATGGATAACCTGATGAAGGGGCGCACGACCTTCGTGATCGCGCACCGGCTCTCCACGGTCCGCAACGCCGACTGCATCATGGTCCTCGAACAGGGCCGCATCATCGAGCGCGGCACGCATGAGGAGCTTCTGGAGAAGAAGGGCAAGTATTACCAGCTGTACACCGGTCTTACATGACCGCGCAGCCGCGTTTCATGACCGCAAAGCTGCGGGAAGCAGGCAGCAGAAGAACGATCGCACCGAAAGGGCGCTCCGGCGCAAGGTGCCTTAATATAACACGATAAGGAGAGAACATCATGGCAGAAACGGTAAAAATCGGTTGGGCTGAAGTGGATTTTACGCCGAATCAGAGAGTGAAGCTCTGCGGCCAGTTCGCGGAACGGATCTCGGAATATGTGGAAACGCCGGTCACGGCGACCGCACTCGCGCTGGATGCGGGAGAGCAGCAGGCGATCATGGTCTCCACGGACCTTGTGGCCGCGGATCTGAATCTCCTTCTGGCGGTCCGGGAGGCAATAAAGCCCCAGATCCCGGATTTTGATCCGGAAATGCTCATGATCTCCGCGATCCATACCCATACGTCGATCCAGTTTACGGCGTCCAACCTGCCGGATGCCGGCGGGTCGCTTTCCGTGCTGCGCAAGTATAAGCCGGCGGAAGTGACGTACGTCGACAACGCCCCGGCGGATTCCGACGTCATGACCGACGACGAGGCGCTCGTTTATCTGACCGGGAAGATCGCCGAAGCGGCCGTACTGGCCTGGAAGAGCCGGAAGGCGGGCATGTATGCCAACGAATTCGGCCGCGCCGCGGTCGGCATGTGCCGCCGCGCCGTTTACGACGACGGAACGGCAGCGATGTGGGGCGACACGGATACCCCGAACTTCGATCATCTGGAAAGCGGAAACGACTCCGGCCTCGAACTCATCTATTTCTTTGACGAAGCCGGCAAGCTCACCGGCGTGCTCGCGAACCTGGCCTGCCCGGCGCAGGCGGTGCAGCACCGCAAGTTCATTTCTTCGGATTTCTGGGGCAAGGCGAAGATCCTGATGCGCAAAGAACTCGGCGAAGACGTATACCTCCTGCCTCTGTGCGCGCCGGCCGGCTGCCAGTGCCCGGTGGACCTTATCCGCTGGGTCGAACCGGATTCGGATCTCGAGGATCCCAATATCGTCCGCGTGAACCCGAAGAAGCGCAAGGCGGATCCGTCCATGTTCGATATCCAGGGCTCCTGGAAAGCGGGACGCCGTATCGCGCACGAGATCATCGACTGCTTCGAGGAAGCAAAAGAGGAGATGCGGCCGTTAAAGTGCCTCGTCCACAAGAATGAAAAAATGATCCTTCCGCTCCGGCAGGTGACGATCACCGAAAAGAAGGAAGCGGAGAAGGCGCTGAAGGAATTCTTCCGCGACCGGAAGAGCGATACGATCAACTTCTACGACAGCGCGGCGATGCACGTCTACGCCGGCACGATCGAGCGGTATGAATACCAGCAGAAGCATCAGACCTTCACGATCGAAGCGCACTGCATGAAGCTGGACGACATCGCCTTCGCGACGAACCCGTTCGAGCTCTTCCTTGACTACGGCAACAAGATCCGCGCGATGAGCCCGGCGGAGCAGACGATCCTCGTACAGCTCTGCAACGGCTCCTTCGGCTATCTGCCGACGATCCGCGCGGAGAGGGGCGGCCACTATTCGGCCTACGTCTCCTCCGGCACGACAGGCCACGAGGGCGGCGACCTTTACGTCCGTGAGACGCTGGCGACTCTGAAGGAAATGTTCGGGGAATAAGACACAGAATCGATAAGCGGCCCGTTCGTCGCGGTGCCGCCTTTGCGCAGTTCTGCGTCGGGCGCATCTGCGATGCACTTCTGTCGCCGACAGAAGCGTTTGGCTTCGAAGTGCACGCAGCGCCCTCGCATTCCTGCGGTCGGCGTCAATGCTCCTCACCGGGCCGTTTATCGCATTACTGCTGTTTATTTCTGAGGGATTTGAAGAAATTCGAGATCAGCGTGCTGCATTCATCGTGCAGCACGTTTTTTGTGACTTCGACCTGATGGTTGAAGCCCGCGACGTCAAGAAGATTGAGAACGGAACCGGCGCAGCCGGCCTTCGGATTCATGCAGCCGATGACGCAGCGCGGGATCCTGGCCTGTACGATCGCGCCCGCGCACATCGGGCAGGGCTCGAGCGTCACGTAGATCGTGCAGTCTTCGAGGCGCCAGTCGCCGGCCAGACGGCAGGCCTTCCGGATCGCGGTAAGCTCCGCGTGCGCAAGCGTGGAATGGTCGGCCATGCGGCGGTTATATCCGCGCGCGATCACCTTTCCGTCCCGCACGATGACGCAGCCGATCGGCACGTCGCCGATCGCGGCGGCCTTCTTCGCCTGCGTGAGCGCCATCTTCATGAACTTTTCATCCGCTGTCATTTTCTTCATTGGTCCGACCTGTGCCGGAAATGCGTCCGGCTTTTGATTTTACGATAAGGGCTTGCCGTGTTTCTGTCAAGGCGGTTTCATTTTCCCGCGTTTTATTTCGCAAAGGAATGAAAAATAAGTTTACATCCGCAGAGGTTGATGATACAATGGCTGAAAAGAATTTTACAACTGCATAGTGCAATGAAAGGATAGAGGCGCGGTTGCCATCAGTACATCCGGTGTAAGGCCTGCCAGGCCGTTGCCGGATAGAAAGGGGCCGCCGCCGAAGAGGGGTCCGGCACATCTCCTCTGGGCGTACGGAGAATATCCGTCCGACTGTCGCATTTGCGGAGAGCTATGAATTGATTGCAAAAGGCCATTCCCTGTGTGTAGGGTGTGGCATGCAAGGTTCAATTAGGCGAATGCGGTCCGCATTCGTCTTTTTTATCCGACATTGCAGGTGCAAAAGTCTGAAAGGAGAAAGAAAATGAAAACGCAGCCGATCTTTAAGGGAGCAGCGACCGCACTCGTCACGCCGATGCACATGGACGGAAGTATTGATTATGAGACCTTCGGACGTCTCATCGACTGGCAGATCAGCGAAGGCATCTCCGCCCTCGTGATCGCCGGAACGACCGGAGAAGGTTCGACGCTGAGCGACGGGGAGCACCGCGCCGTCATGAAGTACGCGGCGGAACGCGCGGCCGGCCGGGTCACGATGGTCGCCGGCACGGGTTCCAACGATACCGCTTACGCGATAGACCTTTCGCTGGCCGCCTGCGAAATGGGCTATGACGCCCTGCTCGCGGTGACGCCCTATTACAACAAGGCGACGCAGAACGGCCTTGTCAAAATGTACGAGACGCTCGCGGACGCGGTGACGAAGCCCCTTATTCTCTACAACGTACCGTCCCGGACGGGCGTCAATATCGAACCGGCGACCTATGCGGCGATGGCGGACCACCCGAATATCGCGGCCGTGAAGGAAGCCAACGGCAACATCTCCAAGATCGTGGAGACTTTCGCGCTCGTCGGCGACAAGCTGGATATCTATTCGGGCAACGACGACCAGATCGTGCCGATCCTTGCCATGGGCGGCCTCGGCGTCATTTCCGTGCTTTCCAACGTGATGCCGAAAAGGACGCAGGAGATCTGCAGCCGCTTCTTTACGGGCGACGTAGCCGGCGCGGCGGCGCTGCAGTGCGAACTTCTGCCCCTTACGAACGCCCTGTTCTGTGAGGTCAATCCGATCCCGGTCAAGGCGGCGATGGCGGCCATGGGCTGGGGTGAGAACGCGATCCGCCTGCCCCTTACGCCGATGGAGGAAGCGCACGAAAAGAAACTTCTTGCGCTCATGAAAGAGCAGGGACTGCTGTAAAGGGAGGTCAGGATGAGGATCATTTTGAGCGGCATGGGCGGTCATATGGGGGCGGAAGTCCTGCGCCTTGCCAAAGACGGATTCCGCGGCGCAGAGGTCGTCTGCGGCGTTGACCCGAAGGGCGCGCCGGAGTGCGGCATCCCCTGTGTGTCTTCTTTTGATGAAGTGACGGCGGAAGCGGACTGCATCATCGATTTTTCCCATCACGCGGGTACGGCGGCGCTGACGGCATTCGCCAGGGCAAAGCATCTGCCTCTTGTTATCGCGACGACGGGGCAGACGGAAGAAGAGAAGGCGATGATCCGCGAAGCGGCGGAGGAGATCCCGGTCTTCTTCGCGGCGAATTTCTCGATGGGGATCGCGCTTCTTATCGAGCTTGCGAAGACCGTGGCGGCGGCCATGCCGGACGCGGAGATCGAGATCGTGGAAGCACATCACGACCGGAAGATCGACGCGCCGAGCGGTACGGCGCTCGCGATCGCGGAGGCGATCCGGAGCGTAAGACCCGAAGCGACGCTTCATGCGGGGCGGAGCGGCCAGGGAAAACGCACGAAAGAGGAGATCGGCATCCATGCCATCCGGATGGGGAACATCGTCGGCATGCACGAGGTGCTGATCGGCACGCCGAGCCAGACGATCACCCTGAAGCACGAAGCACTGAGCCGGGCGCTTTTCGCAGAAGGCGCGGTAGCGGCAGCCGGGTATCTTGTGGACAGGGAAGCCGGCCTCTATGATATGAAGAGTCTCGTCGGCTGAGACCGGGCGTCTGTCCGCAGTTTGTTTTGAAAGGATCCTGCAGGAGCAGGGAGAAAGGATTTACCATGAAGATCGCGATCTACGGTTACGGCAATATCGGCAGGGCGGTGGAACTTGCCGCCGCGCAGAATGACGATATGGAGACCTACGGGGTCTTTACCCGCCGCAGCCCGGAAAATATCCATACGGTGACCGGCGTCCCGGTATACGCCGCAAAAGACATCCTTGCGCACAAGGGCAGTTTCGATGTCCTCGTGATCTGCGGCGGCAGCGCGACGGACCTTCCGGAAATGACGCCGCGTCTCGCGGCGGATTTCTGTGTCGTCGACAGCTTTGATACCCATGCGAGGATCCCGGAGCATTTTGCGAACGTGAATGCCGCCGCGAAGGCGGGCAGAAACGTCGCGGTGATCTCCGGAGGCTGGGATCCGGGCATGTTCTCGGTCACGCGCCTGTATTCCTCCGCGATCCTGCCGGTCGGGCAGGACTATACGTTCTGGGGCAGGGGCGTAAGCCAGGGACATTCCGACGCGATCCGCCGTATCCCGGGCGTCCTCGACGCAAGACAGTATACCGTGCCGGTGCCGGAGGCGCTGGAGGCGGTAAGAAGCGGGGAGACGCCGGAACTTACGACCCGTCAGAAGCACACCCGCGAATGCTACGTGGTCGCCGAAGAAGGCGCCGACCGTGACGCCATCACCGAAGCGATCGTGACCATGCCGAACTATTTTGCGGATTACGATACGACGGTCACCTTCATTTCCATGGAGGAAATGAAACGCGACCATGCGTCTTTGCCGCACGGCGGGTACGTCTTCCGTACCGGCACGACCGGTGCGGACGGCGAACACCGGCACATGATCGAATACCACCTGACGCTTGATTCCAACCCGGAATTCACCGCCGGGGTGCTGGTCTGCCTTGCGCGGGCCGCGAAGAAGCTATATGACCGCGGCGAGTGCGGCTGCCGCACGATCTTCGACATCGCGCCGGCGGATCTTTCGGCGCTGAGCCCGGAAGAACTCCGCGCGCATTATCTCTGATCCTGCGCGGCGCCGGCATAGGCTTCCGGGCACATAGAGAAAACGCTGGGTGTGTCGCCCACGGTTTGCGCTATATACC
>JAFOIS010000212.1 GCA_017420605.1 Lachnospiraceae bacterium
AACGCTCCCGGGCGCGGCGCTGACGTCCGCGGTGTACATGGTCTGGATCGAATCGATCACGACGATGCCCGGCTTCTTCTGTTCGATCACGCTCTCGATCGCATCGAGATCGGTCTCGCAGAAGATCTCCATCCCCGCGTCCCTTCCGCCGAGGCGCTCGGCCCGCATTTTGATCTGCCTCGCCGACTCTTCGCCGGATACATAAAGGAGCGGAACGCCCTTCGCGGAAAGAAGAAGGCATACCTGCAGAAGAAGCGTCGATTTCCCGATGCCGGGATCGCCGCCGATGAGTACCAAAGAGCCGTGGACGATGCCGCCGCCGAGCACCCGGTCAAGTTCGCCGATGCCGGTCAGATACCGCTCGTCGCTGCCGCTTTCGATCTCCGAAAGCCGCACCGGGCGGCTTTTGGGCACACCGTCCCTTGTGCCGCGCGCATTCTTCGCCGCGCCTTCCGTCACCTTTTCTTCCACAAAGGTATTCCAGGCATGGCAGGCAGGGCACTGCCCCATCCATTTGGCCGACTCATACCCGCATTCCTGACAGAAGAAAACTGATTTTCCTGTTTTTGTCATCTTACTTATCCGCCTCTTTGCGCCGGAAGACGATATGTCCCTTTCCGTCCGCGCGGCAGGTGACCGCATCTCCTTCCCGGATCTCTCCGGCAAGCAGTTTTTCCGCGAGCGGATCCTCGATCTCTTCCTGGATCCGCCGTTTCAGCGGACGCGCACCGTACTTTTCGGAGAAACCTGCCTCGGCGATGTGCTTCCGCGCCGAATCCGTGAAATGCATAGTGATCCGCATCGCCTCCTGCGCACGCTTCGCGAACTGCGAAAGCAGAAGGGACGCGATCTTCCCGATCTCTTCCTTCGTCAGCGCCCGGAATACGATGATGTTGTCGACGCGATTGATGAATTCGGGCCGGAAGATCCGCTTCACTTCTTCCATCACCGCGGACTTCATCGCCTCGTAATCCGCTTCCGCGCTGCGTTCGCCGAAACCGAGGCGTTTCGGTTCGATCACGCGCTGCGCGCCGGCGTTGGAAGACATGATGATGACCGTGTTTTTGAAATCCACCCGCCTGCCGTGGGAATCCGTGATATGCCCTTCGTCGAGCACCTGCAGGAGAACATTGAAAACGTCCGGATGCGCTTTTTCGATCTCGTCAAAAAGAAGGACCGAATACGGATGCCGCCGCACCTGCTCCGCAAGCTGCCCGCCGTCTTCATGTCCGACGTAGCCGGGCGGCGAGCCGATCATCTTCGCCACGCTGTGCTGCTCCATGTATTCCGACATATCCACGCGGATCATGGCCTTTTCCGTACCGAATACCGCTTCGGCCAGGGCCTTGGAAAGCTCCGTTTTGCCGACGCCGGTCGGTCCGAGGAAGAGGAAGCTTCCGATCGGACGGTTCGGATCGCGCAGGCCCGTCCGGCCGCGGCGGATCGCCGCCGAGACCGCGCGGACCGCCTCGTCCTGTCCGATGATGCGCTGATGCAGTTCATTTTCGAGACGGAGAAGACGCCTCGACTCTTTTTCGGCCAGCCGCGTCACCGGGATCCCGGTACTTTCGGAAACGATCCCCGCAACGGCTTCCGCCGGCACGGACAGCTGCCGCGCGCGGTGCGGCATGCCCTGCCGTGTATCCTCGAGCGCTTCCTGCTGCTTCTGCAGTTCCGCCGCCCGCCGGAAATCCCCGCGGATGACCGCCTGCTCTTTTTCTTCGCGGATGCGCTCCACCGCATCGTCTTCTCCTGCCCTGCGCGTTTCCGGCTGATAATCCGCAAGGCGGACGCGCGCGGCGGCCTCGTCCATCAGGTCGATCGCCTTGTCCGGCAGACACCGGTCGCTGATATAGCGTTCCGAAAGCCGGACGGCCGCTTCCACGGCTTCGTCGGTGATCGTAACGCCGTGGTGCGCCTCGTAATAGGGGCGCAGCCCCGTAAGGATCCGGATGCATTCCTCTTCGTTCGGCTCTTCCACCGTGACCGGCTGGAAGCGCCGCTCAAGGGCGGCGTCCTTTTCCACGTATTTGCGGTATTCGTCGATGGTCGTCGCGCCGATGATCCGCAGCTGTCCGCGGGACAGCGCGGGCTTCAGGATGTTGGCGGCGTCCATGGAGCCCTCCGCCCCGCCGGCGCCAACCACGGTATGCAGCTCGTCGATGAACAGGATCGCCTGCGCATCCTGCATGGCTTCCGTGATCACGCCCTTGATGCGTTCCTCGAATTCACCGCGGTACTTGGTCCCGGCGACCATGCCGGAAAGATCGAGAGCAAGGATCCTGCGGCTCCGCATATCCTCCGGCACGTTTCCGGATACGATGCGCAGCGCAAGCCCTTCCACGATCGCGGTCTTGCCGACGCCGGGCTCGCCCACAAGGCACGGGTTGTTCTTCGTGCGGCGGCTCAGGATCCGGATCACGCGGTTCATTTCCGCCTCCCGCCCGATCACCGGGTCGAGCCGTCCCTCCTTCGCGTCCTTTGTGAGGTCCCTGCTGAATTTGCTGAGCAGCCCGTCTTCCGGCGCGCCGCCCGCAAACAGCTGGCTCTGCATACGGGAAATGCTTTCCTGATCGCCCCGTCCGAGTGCTTCCATCGTATCCGCGATAAGCGCGCGGATGTCCAGTCCCATCGTATGCAGAAGCCGTGTCGCCAAGCATTCCGTATCGCCGAGAATCGCAAGGAGCATATGCTCCGTTCCCGCCTCGCTCATACCGAGGGAGCCGGCGATCTCGACACTTTTTTCCAAAACTTTCCTCGCCCGCTCGCTCATGCCGGGCGGTTCCGTAATGCCGATCCCGCCGGCCGTGACGAGCCGGTCGATCATGCCGTGCAGGCGCGCCTTGTCTACGCCGTGCTCCGAAAGAATGACCGACGCCGCGCCGTCGCCGGCTTCCAGAAGGCCGACGAGAAGGTGCTCCGTCCCGACGGTCCTCTGATGGTAAAAGACTGCCGTGCGCTGCGCGATCTCCCTCGCGTGGCGCGCCGGCACTGTGAATTGTTCTTTCATCCCTTATTTGTCCTTATGCATCCCGGCGGATGGCATCCGCCGGGAATACTGTATGCCTCAGGCCTCGTCGATCGCCTTACCGATGTCGTGCCTGTAAAAACTGTCCGTAAACCGGATCTTTTCCGCCGCACGGTAGGCTTTCGCGCGCGCGTCAAGAAGCGTTCCGTCGACCGCCGTGACGCCGAGGACGCGGCCGCCGTTCGAAAGAAACGCGCCGTCCTCTCCCCTCTTCGTGCCGGCGTGATAGACATAGACGCCGTCCTCTTCTTCCGCCGCCGCAAGGCCCTCGATCGGATACCCCTTTTTATAGGAGACGGGATAGCCGCCGGACGCGACCACGACGCAGACCGCGGCGTTGTCGGCAAAGACGAGTTCCGTTTCCGCAAGCTTTCCGTCGATACAGGCTTCGCAGACCGTGACGAGGTCGCTTTCCATCCGCGGCAGGACGACCTGCGCTTCCGGATCGCCGAAGCGGCAGTTATACTCGAGGACCTTCGGTCCCTTTTCCGTCAGCATGAGGCCGAAGAAAATGACGCCGATAAAAGGCCTTCCCTCCGCCGCCATGGCCTCCGCCGTCTTATCGAAGATCTCCTTCTGGCAGTAAGCTTCGATCTCCTTCGTAAAGAACGGGCTCGGCGAAAACGTGCCCATGCCGCCCGTATTGAGGCCGGTGTCCCCGTCCCCTGCGCGCTTATGGTCCTGCGCCGAAGTCATCGGCTTCACGCATTTCCCGTCGCAGAACGAAAGGACCGACACCTCCCGGCCGCGCATGAACTCCTCGACGACCATGCGGTTGCCGGCCGCGCCGAACTTCTTATCCTGCATGATCGTCTTAACGCCCTCTTCGGCTTCCGCGAAGTTTTCGCAGATCAGAACGCCCTTGCCGAGCGCGAGGCCGTCGGCCTTGAGCACGATCGGATAGTCCGCGTCCCTGAGATAGGCGAGCGCCTTTTCCGGGTCGTCGAACGTCTCGTAGGCAGCCGTCGGGATGCCGTATTTTTTCATCAG
>JAFOIS010000213.1 GCA_017420605.1 Lachnospiraceae bacterium
CGGACCGCTTCCTCTTTCCGGAGAGCTGCCAGCGCGTCCCCTTTGACGCCGCCGGACGCGCCGTCCCCAAAGCGTCCGTCACAGCAGATAAGAAAGGCGACCGTTTTGCCTTCCGCGGCAAGCTTCGCCGCGGTCGCGCCCGCGCCGATCTCGATATCGTCGGGATGCGGGCCGATAAAAAGATACCGGTCATACTGTTCGATCTTCGGCAACGGAGCCGCGATCTTCACGGCCAGAGATGTAAAACTCATGCTGTTGCTCCTTCGCGTTATGCCGCGGGCCTCTCAGCACCGTCGGCCGGGTTTCAGCCTTCTCCCCGCAGGATCAGCTTTCCCGGGAATACGCCCGTCAGTTTCTTATCGTGATATACGATCTGCCCGTTCACGATCACGTATTCGATCCCTTCGGTAAGCCGGTTCGAATCCGCATAGGTCGCCATATCCTCCAGCCGGTCATAATCGAAGAGCACAAGGTCCGCGTCGTATCCGTCCGCGATAAAACCCTTGCCGCGGAGCATAAAGCGTTCCGCCGTGAGCCCGGTCATTTTCCGGATGATCTCCTCGAGGCTCATCAGGCCGCGCTTTTTGTGGAAATAACAGATCGCGTGCGGGAAGGCCGCCCAGCCGCGCGGATGCCCGGCTTCCCGCATCGCCTTGACGAGGCCGTCGCTCCCGACGACCGTGTTGGGATCCGTAATGATCCTGCCAAGGTCTTCTTCGCCCATACTGAAATAGATGCCGCTGCCCTCGCCGTGATTCTCCATGACAAGATCGAAATAGGTCTCGAACGGGTCTTTCCCGAGCATCCGCGCGATCTCTGAAACGAATTTTCCGCTGTACTGCGGGGTCTCCGGAAGGACGGCCGCGAAGATCCCGTCCATCCCGCCGCAGTTCTGATAATAATTATCAAAGCTGCAGTTCTCGTCGAGGATCATCGCCTTGACGCGCGCGCGGACCGCCGGATCGCGCAGTTTCTCCGCGGCCTTCGCGAAGCCTTCCGTGAACATCTGCGGCGGAAGGAGCTGGTTGAAATGCGTCATCGACGCTTCATAGGGATACTGGTCGATGGTGACCTTCTGCCCCGTCGCGACCGCCCGGTGCACGAGCGAAAGCGTCTCTCGGCTTTTGCCCCAGTTCTTCTTTCCGTACGCTTTATGATGGGAAAGCTGGACGCGCACGCCCGCCTCCCGGCCGATCGTGAGCGCTTCCTCCACGGCGTTCACCACGTCGTAGGATTCGTTGCGGAGATGGCTGGCATAGATCCCGTCGTACGGCGCGAGCACCTTTGCCAGTTCAATGAGTTCTTCCGTATCCGAAAAACTCCCCGGCGCGTAAACAAGGCCGGTCGTCATTCCAAGACACCCGCCGTCCATGGCCTCCCCAAGCAGCGCTTTCATCTTTTCGAGTTCCTCGGGCGAGGCCTTCCGATCTTCGAATCCCATGACCGCCGTACGGATCGCGCCGTGTCCGGCGAAGATCCCGGTATTGGCGGTGAGAGGCAGCTTCGCAAGATATTCTTTATAGGCCGCAAAACTTGTCCACTCTTTCATTTCCGGCGGACTTTGCGGGGTAATGAGCGAGATCAGCTCCTGCAGCTCCGGCAGGGTCTTTTCATTGACCGGAAACATCGTCGAGCCGCACTGGCCGCACAGTTCCGTCGTGACGCCCTGGTTCGTTTTGCAGAGCTGGCCGAAATCGGTGCCGTAAATGCCGTCGCCGTGCGAGTGGCAGTCGATAAAGCCGGGACTTAAGACAAGACCGTCCGCGTCGATGACCCTGTCCGCGGACCTGCCTTCCGTGTCCATAACGATCTTCCCGTTTTCAACGCCGACCGTGCCCCGATACGCAGGCTTCCCCGTACCGTCAATGATGTTTGCGTTCCGAATGAGGAGTTCCATGCCGTCTGCCTTTCTTATGCGCTGTGAAGATCCGCTCCGGCGCTTTGTGCAAGTAAAGACCGGCGCCTGCGGTATGATGTCTTTTGTTCATCATAACACAGAACGCCGGCCCTCTTCATACTATTTCAGATCACAGGCGAAAAAACCGGGGGAATGAATGCGGCCCGGCAGGCTGGCCGTATTCTTACTGTTCTTCCTTCATGTAATCGAAATAATCTTCCTCACTGGCAAAGAGCATATACCGGCCCTGCACAAAGCCCATATACCCTTCTCCCGTTGCATAGCCCTTCATACAAGGCCTCCTTTCTTTCATCGGTTTCTCTTTGCGGCGTGCGGATCATTTCCGCTCATCGCCGTCTTTGCTTCCGCCGCTCCGGCACCGGTTGTTCCGGTCCCTTCAGCTGACATACCGCATGGACAGGACCGATACGTCGTAGTCTTCCATGAAGCGGTCGATGTCGAGCGGCGTCTGGACGTTCATGACCGCATGAAAAAGACCCGTTTCGCTGTCACGGAACCCGACGGTCCGGACCCCGGACGACAGTGAGCAGCGCAGCACCGCGTTTGCCTTATGACTGACTTTCGTATTTACCCTTCGATTTCCCATGGTTGCTCCCTTCTGCACGAAATGTGCGCTCCCCTTGTTTGTTTCTGATCCAAGGGTACCTCCCGAAGTGTCCAAAAAAACACTCTTAACAGACGTTTTTCAACGGTTAATTACATTTTTAATTGCCGTAAAGTGAATTTTTAACTTTTTAACTTTTTTAATTGCAAGGTATTCTTGACAGTTACTCCGTTTTCTTACATATATATTTACCCTGCAAACCTTAAACGAATTTAACTAAACTTAGCAAGAATTCCCCTCCTCTACAGGTGGGGGATGAATTGCCTTTTGGGTTTGATTTTTGACCTCATTCGTGTTATAATAACCTC
>JAFOIS010000214.1 GCA_017420605.1 Lachnospiraceae bacterium
GTCTGGTGGAACTGGGAGGTAGACGAAGGCCTCTACCCGAACCTTAAGGAGAGCATCGCGGACCTCCGGAAGAAGGGCGTCCGTTTCCTCGGCTACATCAACCCGTATCTCGTTGTGGACAGCCGCCTTTACAATATCTGCAAGGATCAAGGATATCTGATCAAAACGAAGAGCGGCGAGATCAGCCACATCAAATCGACCACGTTCAACGCAGGAATGCTGGACCTTACCGATCCCGAAGCCGTGCGGTTCATCAAAGAGGAACTGATCGCGAAAAACATGCTCGGCCTCGGCATGTCCGGCTGGATGGCGGATTTCGGGGAATACCTGCCGGTCGACTGCGTGCTGCACGACGGCGACCCGAAGGAGCTCCACAACGTCTGGCCCGTGCTCTGGGCGAAGATCAACCGCGAGGCGATCGAGGAATTCGGCACCGGCGACGAGATGTTTTTCTCCCGTTCCGGGTATGAGGGCGTGCAGTCCTATGCGCCGATCCTCTGGAACGGCGACCAGCATACGGACACGACGCGTGACTACGGCATGCCGTGCGTCATGCCGGCGAGCTTCAGCCTCGGCTTTTCAGGCGTCACGCTCGTGCACTGCGACATCGGCGGCTTCTTCTCCTTCGGGAAAATGAAGCGCAGCCCCGAGCTCTTTACCCGCTGGATGGAGATGAGCACGTTTTCGATGCTCATGCGCTCCCACGAGTCGATCCGGCCCTGGGCAAACGCCCAGTTCGACGCGCCGGAGGTTTTGCCGTACACGGTGCGCCTGACGAAGATCCACGCAGCGCTGAAGCCCTATCTGAAGGTCCTGGAGGCGGAAGCCCGGGAGGGCGTTCCGGCGATGCGCCCCGATTTCTGGAAAGCCGGGACGTTCAAGGCAAGACATGACCCGTATTCCTATTTCCTCGGCGACGACCTTTACGTCTGCCCGGTCATTAAGGAAGGCGTGACGACGCGGAACGTGCATCTGCCGGACGGCGACTGGATCGGCTTCTTCGACGGCCAGCCGTACCACGGCGGCACGACGTTCAAAATGGACGCCCCGCTCGGGCAGATCCCGGTCTTCTACAGGGAAGAAAGCAGGTTCGCGGATCTCTTCCGCGCAGCGGCGGAAATCTGATCCCGCGGGCAAACAATAAGTTAACACAAGAGGGGGAAACAGCATGGAACAGTCCTACATCGCAAGAACCAGCGGTATCAAGGGGAAAGACAAGATCGGCTACGCCATGGGCGACGTCGGCTCCTGTCTCGTCTTCGGCCTGGTGCAGAGCGTTCTGCAGAAATACTACACCGACGTTCTGGGGATCGGCGTCGTGAGCATTATGCTGATGTTCATCATCGCCAGGATCTGGGACGCGGTCAATGACCCGATCTGGGGCCGCATCATCGACGGCGCGAAAGCGCGTCCGGACGGCCGCTACCGCCACTGGGTCAAGGTCTTCGCGATCCCGACGGCGATCGCCGCGGTGCTGATGTTCGTCAAGATCCCGGGACTGACGACGGGCGGGTATCTTGTTTATGCCTATGTGACCTACATCCTCTTCGGCATGCTCTACACCTGCATCAACATTCCCAACGGTTCGATGGCGCAGGTCATCACCTCGGATGAGAAAGAGCGTTCCTCGCTTTCGGTCTTCCGGTCCATCGGCTCGACCTTCGGGGCCATGCCGGCAATGGCGCTCATTTCCCTTTGCTATGTGAAGCTTGCCGACGGCCGTTCGGTCATGTCTTATCAGAAGATCCTCGTCGGCGTCATCGCAATCGCCGTCCTTTCCGTGATCGCATATTTCCTCTGCTACGCCTGGAGTAAGGAAAGAGTCGAGACGAAGCCCGCGCCGAAGGAAAAGAACGCCGGCAAGACGCTGGAAGTGATCAAAACGCTCCTGAAGAGCCGTCCGTTCCTTGCGGTCTGCTTCGCGTCCATGCTCTTCCTTGCCGCGCAGATGTTCGCGCAGAGCTATTACAGCTACCTCTTCAACTATTACTTCGAAAAGCCCGGATTCACGATGTTCCCGACGGTCTGCCAGTACCTGCCGGTCGCGGTCATCATGTTCTTTGCCGGGAAGCTGGGCAATAAGTTCGGCCGCCGCGAGGTCTGCGCGTACGGCATGCTCGTTGCGGGCGCGTTCAACCTCGTGCTGTACCTTATGGGAACGAAGAACGTCTGGCTGTACCTCCTTGTCTGCCTGATGAGCGGGATCGGCACCGCCTTCATGTTCCTGCTTGTCTGGGCGCTTGCGACCGACGCGATCGACTACAATGAAGTCAATTTCGGCCTCCACGACGAAGCCACGAGCTACGCGTTCTATTCCTTCATGAGAAAGCTCGGCCAGACTGTCGCCGCGGTGCTCGTCAACATGGCGCTGCTGCGCATCGGCTACACGGACAACGTCCTCAACACCGCGAACATCAACGACGCGACCCTGAAGCGCATGTACGCGGACTCGGTGCTCATCCCGGCGGTCCTCTTCCTTCTTGTGTTCGTCATTCTCCGCTTCATCTATCCGCTCGGCAAAAAGAAGATCGCCGAGCTCCAGGTGCAGAAAGAGGAGACGCTGCGCAAGCTGCATGAAGGCGCGCAGCAGTAACATTCTGAAAATGAATACCACGGGGCGGCCCGTGGTATTTTTCATCGGGAACAGAAAATGAGGCAGCTGCGGGCGTCGTGTCCGGGATATGTGCTGCCGGCACAGGAGCATGGGAAATGAGTTACAGCGTCCATATCGGTTTCGGTTTTCACGTCAACTGCTATCACTCCTACCGCGGGGATACGAACGACAAGTTCGGCTTCGGCGGCGACATCCGCATCATGCGGCACACGCTGGACGTGCTGGACGACCGGAACAGGAGGGGCATCCCGGTCCGCGGGACCTGGGATTTTGAAAATGCCTACTCCCTCGAGAAGATCCTCCCGGAGTACGCGCCGGACATCATCGAGCGCGTGCGGGAGCGCGGCGATGAAAACATCCTCATGGGCTACAACAACGGCGCCATGAGCGCCAAGACCGACGATGAGTTTGCCGCTTCCA
>JAFOIS010000215.1 GCA_017420605.1 Lachnospiraceae bacterium
ACGAGGAGCGGATCCGGCATAACTGCCGCATGTACCGTAAGGCGCTGCAGAAGAACTTCGGCAGCAGGGCCAAAGCTCTCTACGCGGGCAAGGCGGCGTCGTTTGCGGCGATCGTGCGCCTCGTGGGCGAAGAGGGACTGGGACTCGACGTCGTCTCCTGCGGGGAGATCGCGACCGCGAAGAAAGCGGGCTTCGATCTTACGCAGGCCTTCTTCCACGGCAATAACAAGACCGGCGCCGATATCGCCTATGCGATGGATGCCGGCGTGGGATTCTTTGTCGCGGATAATCCGGAAGAGATCGAAGATATCGAGGCGGAATGCGCCGGACGGGATATCCGCCAGAAGGTGCTCCTCCGCATCACGCCGGGGATCGACCCGCATACCTATGCGGCCGTCAGCACCGGGAAAGTGGACTCGAAATTCGGTGCGGCGATCGATACCGGCGCGGCGGAAGAACTGGTTTCCCTTACGCTTACGAAGCCGCATATCCGTCTTTGCGGCTATCACTGTCACGTCGGTTCGCAGGTCTTCGGCGAAGACGTCTTCGAGCGCGCGGCGGAGGTGATGCTCCGTTTTGCGGCGCGGATGCATAAAGCGCACGGCATCCTGCCGGAAATGATCGACCTGGGCGGCGGGATCGGCGTGCGTTATACGGAGGATGATCCGCAGATCTCCGCTGCGGAGAAGATCGACGGTATTGCGGCGCGGTATCATGCCGTATGTAAGGAACTCGGTCTTCCGGAACCGGTACTTCTGCTTGAACCGGGGCGGAGCATCGCGGCCGACGCGGGCATGACGCTCTATACCGCGGGTTCGGTAAAAAGGATACCGGGATATAAGAATTACGTTTCGGTCGACGGCGGCATGACGGACGATCCGCGGTTCGCCCTGTACCGGTCCCGGTATACGGTCTATGCGGCCGGCAGGATGAACGAGGAGAGGGATCTTGTCTGTTCGGTCGTCGGACGCTGCTGCGAAAGCGGCGACATCCTGCAGGAAAATGTAACGCTGCCGGGAACGGTGCGGCGCGGAGACGTGCTTGCATTTGCGACGACCGGCGCCTACAATTACTCGATGGCGTCCAATTACAACCGCATTCCGCGGCCACCGGTGATCCTGCTTTGCAGGGAAACGGAGCGCGTTGCCGTAAGGCGCGAGACGTTTGAAGACGTCTGCGCGCTGGATGAATAACCACAGTAAAGGAAAGACCGCGATGACGCGGATCATTTGAAGCATGAACACGATCGTATGTAAATTCGGCGGAAGCTCGCTCGCCAGTGCGGAGCAGTTCCGCAAAGTAAAAGAAATCATTCAAAGCGACCCGGCGCGGCGTTACGTCGTAGCGTCGGCTCCCGGAAAACGCAACGCAAAAGATATCAAGATCACGGACCTTCTCTACCGCGCATGCGCGGCGGCGCGGGAAGGCAGACCGTATGAAGAGATCCTTGGGACGATCGGCGGCCGGTATGACGGCATCGCGTCCGAACTCGGTATTCCGTTCGACACCGCATCGGAGATGGAGGCGCTGCGGCAGCATCTTGCCATATCTCCGGATCCGGAATTCTGCGCAAGCCGCGGCGAACACATCGGCGCGAAGCTCCTTGCGGCTTACCTCGGTTTTCCGTTTTATGACGCAAAAGACGGGATCGTATTCCGTCCGGACGGGACGCTTTCCGCAAGGAGGACGGACAAGGCGCTCGGCGAAGGCCTCGCAGGCCTTCCCTGCGCAGTGATCCCCGGGTTTTACGGGGCGGAAGAGAACGGCAGGATCCGCACGTTTTCACGCGGCGGGTCCGACGTGACGGGCGCGCTTGCGGCGAGGGCGGTGCATGCCGGCGTCTATGAGAACTGGACGGACGTATCCGGCATGCTGTTCTGCGACCCGCGGATCGTTCAGGATCCGCAGACGATCCCGTACGTCACCTACCGCGAGCTTCGCGAACTGTCGTATATGGGCGCTTCCGTGCTGCATGAGGACGCGGTGTTCCCGGTCAGCGCAGCCGGGATCCCGATCCACATCATGAATACGAACCGTCCCGGCGATGACGGGACGAGGATCGTGCCGGCCCTGCCGGCCGGATACCGGATGCGTACGGTCACCGGGATCGCGGGCAAAAAAGGCTTCTCCAGCATCCTGATCGAGCAGTCGATGATGAACAGCACCGTCGGCTTCGGCGCGAAGCTCCTTGCGATCCTCGCCTCCTACGGCGTACCCTTCGAGCATTGCCCGACCGGTATCGATACGATGTCCGTGGTCGTGGAGACCGCGCATTTTACCGAACACAGGGAGGAGATCCTCAGCGATATCCAGAAGGAGCTTATGCCGGAACGTGTCCTCGTGGAGGACGGCCTTGCCATGATCGCGGTCGTCGGCTGCGGAATGGTCGCTTCGCGCGGCTGCGCGGCCCGCATCTTCCGCACTGTCGCCGACGCCGGCATCAATATCCGGATGATCGACCAGGGCTCGAGCGAACTGAATATCATTCTCGGTGTGGATGAGGCGGACTTCGAGGACGCCATCCGCAGTATTTACCGCGAATTCCGGTAACAGCAGGAAAGGCATAGCCCCGGCGGCAGGGATTTGATATGCTCCCTTCCAGGTAGACAAGCGAAATAATAAAAGCTTGGATGCCCGGAAGGGAGCATTTTCATTGAAAAGGACAAAGCTTGATACAGAAATCATCATCTGGGCGGTTAAAGATTATCTGACGGG
>JAFOIS010000216.1 GCA_017420605.1 Lachnospiraceae bacterium
GCCGATGGTGCCGATGTTTACGTGCGGTTTCGTTCTCTCGAATTTCTGCTTGCCCATTTCAGTAATTTCCTCCTTACAAATGTGCCTATTGGCTTTTACGTGCGCCCCCTGTCATAAAGAGGCTTTCTTTTGGCGATGACATCCTCCCTCTTCCTGGAGAATGTACCACCAGTGGGGATGCCAACCTTCATTATATCGTATGAACCTTGTGTTTGCAAGACTTTTGCATCCCGTTGAAACGGCTGCCGGGCGGTTTTTTTCCTGTTTTTCCGCCATTTTCCGGCTTATCGTCCCGCATGACCCGGGATGCCGTCCGTCTTACATATGCTTGTTCAGAAGCTTATCCATCATGCTCTTCGGTACCGGTTCATAGCGTTCGAAGAACATGGAATAGTTGCCGCGCCCCTGGGTCCGCGAACGGAGGTCCGTCGCATAGCCGAACATCTCGGACAGCGGGACGAATCCCTTGACCATCTTGCCGCCGCCGATGTCTTCGAGGCCTTCGATCCGGCCGCGCCGGCTGTTGATGTCGCCGATCACGTCGCCCATGTACTCTTCCGGCATCGTGACTTCCACCTTCATGATGGGTTCGAGCAGGACCGGGTCCGCCTTCGCCATCGCTTCCTTGAAAGCCAGAGAACCGGCGATATGGAACGCCATTTCCGAAGAGTCGACTTCATGATAGGAACCGTCGTAGCAGTTTGCCTTGACGCCGACCACCGGATACCCGCCGAGGATACCGGCCCGCATCGCGTCCTGAATACCTTCGTCGACCGCCGGGATATATTCCTTCGGGATCGCGCCGCCGACGACGGTGCTCTCGAACTCGTAGGTCTTCTCCCCGTTCGGGTCGATCGGCTCGAACCGTACACGGCAGTGGCCGTACTGGCCGCGGCCGCCGCTCTGCCTGGCGTACTTGCTGTCGACTTCCGCCGGCCGTCCGAAGGTCTCCTTGTAGGCAACCTGCGGGGCGCCGACGTTGGCTTCCACGTGGAATTCGCGGAGAAGCCTGTCTACGATGATCTCCAGATGCAGCTCACCCATGCCGGCGATGATCGTCTGGCCGGTCTCGGGATTCGTGTGCTGCCGGAACGTCGGGTCCTCTTCGGCAAGCTTTGCGAGCGCGTCGCCCAGCTTGTCCTGTCCGGCCTTGGTCTTCGGCTCGATCGCGAGCTCGATGACCGGTTCCGGGAACTCCATGGACTCCAGGACGATCGGATGCTTTTCGTCGCAGATCGTATCGCCCGTCGTCGTGCCTTTGAAGCCGATCGCGGCGGCGATGTCGCCCGCGTAGACCTTCTGGATCTCCATCCGCTTATTGGCATGCATCTGCAGGATGCGGCCGATGCGTTCCTTTTTGCCCTTGGAGGCGTTGTAAATGTACGAGCCGGCTTCGACCGTTCCGGAATACACGCGGAAATACGCGAGTTTCCCGACAAACGGGTCCGTCATGATCTTGAAGGCGAGCGCTGCGAACGGCGCGTCGTCCGTGCATTCGCAGGTGATCGGATTGCCTTTCTCGTCCGTGCCTTCGATCGCCGGAATATCCGTCGGCGCGGGCATGTACTCGATGACCGCGTCAAGGAGTTTCTGCACGCCCTTGTTCTTGTAGGCGGAACCGCAGCAGACCGGGATCGCCCGGCCTTCGCAGGTCGCCCGCCGGAGGACCGCCTTGAGCTGTTCTTCCGTCGGCTCTTCCCCGTCGAGATACATCATCATCAGATCGTCGTCAAGATCGCAGATCTTTTCAATGAGTTCCTGACGGTATTCCTCGGCCTTGTCCGCCATATCCGCAGGGATCGGCATCAGGGAGATATCATCGCCCTTTTCATCATTATAGATGTATGCCTGCATCTCAAAGAGATCGATGATCCCCTTGAAATCGTCCTCGCTCCCGATCGGAAGCTGGAGGCAGATCGCGTTTTTGCCGAGGCGGGTGCGGATCTGTTCTACCGCACCGTAGAAATTCGCGCCCATGATATCCATCTTATTGATGAATGCCATACGCGGTACGTTATACTTATCGGCCTGACGCCACACATTCTCCGACTGCGGCTCCACACCGCCCTTCGCGCAGAATACGCCGACCGCACCGTCCAGGACACGGAGTGAACGTTCCACTTCGACCGTGAAGTCCACGTGTCCGGGGGTATCAATGATATTGATCCGGTGCTCCAGCGCTCCCGGTGCCGGCTTCGTTTCTTTTTCGAGCGTCCAATGGCAGGTGGTAGCGGCAGAAGTGATGGTGATACCTCGCTCCTGCTCCTGTTCCATCCAGTCCATGGTCGCTGTACCTTCGTGCGTTTCACCGATCTTGTAGTTCACGCCCGTGTAGTACAGAATACGCTCAGTGAGTGTTGTCTTCCCAGCGTCTATGTGCGCCATGATACCGATGTTTCTGGTTCTTTCAAGGGGATACTCCCTCGTCATGTTCTCAGCCATCGGTTTCTACCTCTTAAAATCTGTAGTGCGCAAACGCCTTGTTGGCTTCGGCCATCTTGTGCATGTCTTCTTTTCTCTTGACCGAGGAACCGGTATTATTCATCGCGTCAAGGATCTCACCCGCAAGACGGTCCACCATTGTCTTCTCGGAACGATTCCGGGAGAAATTGGTAAGCCAGCGAAGCGCAAGCGCCTGGCGGCGCTCCGGACGGACTTCGATCGGGACCTGGTAGGTCGCACCGCCGACACGTCTCGCCTTAACTTCGAGCACCGGCATAATGTTGTTCATAGCTTCGTTAAATGCGTCGAGGGCCGGTTTTCCCGACTTATCCTCAACCTTGGCGAATGCGCCGTACACGATCTTCTGGGCTACGCCCTTCTTGCCGTCGAGCATGATGTTGTTGATCAGCTTCGTGACAAGCTTGTCGTTGTACAGGGGATCCGCCAATACTTCTCTCTTCTGAAGATGTCCTTTACGTGGCACGATTCTTCCCTCCTTAATCATCAGGATTAGATCTCAGGTACTCAACTGTTTACTGCAGATGTTTCGCGCATGATTCCGTTCCGTATTTTCCACAGCCGGAGGGAAATGAAACGACTCATCGCAAAAAATGCAAGTCACCAATCCGTATCTAAGAAAATGTATTACTTCTGCTTCGGACGCTTTGCGCCGTATTTCGAACGCGCTTTTCTGCGGTTTGCGACACCCGCGGTATCCAGCGTTCCACGGATGATGTGGTAACGGGTACCCGGAAGGTCCTTGACACGGCCGCCGCGGATCATCACGACGCTGTGCTCCTGAAGGTTGTGGCCCTCGCCCGGAATGTAGCTCGTTACTTCGATTCCGTTGGAGAGGCGGACACGGGCGATCTTACGAAGCGCCGAATTCGGCTTCTTCGGGGTCGTGGTCTTGACTGCCGTGCAGACGCCGCGCTTCTGCGGGGAAGACGCGTCGATCGCGCGCTTCTTCAGCGAATTGTACGATTTCTGCAGAGCCGGTGCCGTAGACTTCTTCACAGACGTCTCGCGGCCTTTGCGAACCAGCTGGTTAAATGTAGGCATTCCTTACGTTTCCTCCTTTTTCATCATTTCTGTCCGGCTGTAAGTCTTTATATACCAGGGCGCATTTCCGCGCAAATAACTTACGCGGAAACGCACGCCTAAATATTATATCCATGGTGCGGCATTCCGTCAAGTGTTACCTTTTCATCCGGTGCAGCCGCCGTGTTCCCGGAAGGAGCCCGGGACCTTATTTTTGGTCTTACGCTTCTTCGCCTGTACCCGCGGCCTGCGCTGCGGCGTCAAGGATCGCGTCGATATCGGAGAGCGCCTCTTCTTCGAACGTTTCGTCCGCAAGATTCTCTTCCGCTTCGTCGTCGATGACCGGCACTTCATGCGAAAGCTGCGGCACCGCAGTCTCTTCCGCCTCTTCCGGTTTCTCCGCCTTCGGCTTCTCGAGCGCTTCCAGCGCGATCCGCTCGTCCGTATCGAGATGTACGTCGCGGTAGCGGCGGAGCCCCGTTCCGGCCGGGATCAGCTGGCCGATGATGACGTTTTCCTTCAGGCCGATCAGCGGATCGATCTTTCCCTTGATGGCGGCGTCGGTCAGGACCTTCGTCGTCTCCTGGAAGGACGCGGCCGAAAGGAACGAGTTCGTCGCGAGCGAGGCCTTCGTGATACCGAGCACGACGCGTGTTCCCTCTGCCGGGATCATGCCGTCGGCAAGCATCTTCTTGTTGGTCTCGTCAAAGTCGAGGTAATCGACAAGCGAGCCCGGCAGATAGTCGGTGTCGCCGTTTTTCTCAACGCGGACCTTTTTGAGCATCTGGCGCACGATGATTTCGATGTGCTTGTCGTTGATATCAACGGCCTGCATGCGGTACACGCGCTGCACCTCGCGGAGCAGGTAATCCTGCACGGCGGTGATGCCCTTGATCTTCATGATGTCGTGCGGGTTGAGCGAGCCTTCCGTCAGCGCGTCGCCGGCGCCGATCTCGTCCCCTTCCTCCACGCAGCGGCGCGAACCGTACGGGATGAGGTAGGTCTTCGTGACCTTGTGCTCGTCGTTCTCGACCACGACTTCGTTTTTCTTCTTCGTCTCGACCACGTGGACCGTGCCCGGGATCTCGGAAATGATCGCAAGACCCTTCGGCTTACGCGCTTCGAAAAGCTCCTCGACACGCGGAAGACCCTGGGTGATGTCGCCGCCCGCAACGCCGCCGGTGTGGAACGTACGCATCGTCAGCTGCGTGCCGGGTTCACCGATGGACTGCGCCGCGATGATGCCGACCGATTCGCCGACCTGCACCGCTTCGCCGGTCGCCATGTTCGCGCCGTAGCATTTGACGCAGATGCCCATCCGGGACTTGCAGGTCAGGATGCTGCGGATCTTGACGCGGGTGATCTTGTTGCCTTCGGCGTCGACGCCCCTCTTGATGATCCGTTCCGCGCGGCGCGGCGTGATCATGTGGTTCGCCCGGACGAGGACGTTTCCTTCCGCGTCGCAGACGTCTTCCGCCGCGAACCGGCCCTGGATCCTCTCGCGCAGGCTTTCGATCTCTTCCTTGCCGTCCGTAAATGCGGAGACATAGATGCCGGGGATCTCTTCGCCTTCTTCCACGCAGTCGACTTCCCGGATGATGAGCTCCTGCGATACGTCGACAAGACGTCTCGTAAGATATCCGGAGTCCGCCGTACGGAGCGCCGTATCCGACAGACCTTTCCGGGCGCCGTGCGCCGACATGAAGTATTCCAGAACGTCAAGACCTTCACGGAAGTTCGACTTGATCGGCAGCTCGATCGTGTGGCCCGTCGTATCCGCCATCAGGCCGCGCATACCGGCAAGCTGTTTGATCTGCTTATCGGAACCACGGGCGCCGGAGTCGGCCATCATGAAAATGTTGTTGTATTTATCCAGGCCGGACAGCAGCTTCTTCGTCAGCTGTTCGTCCATGTTCTTCCAGGTATCGACGACTTCCTTATACCGCTCGTCGTTGGTGATGAAACCGCGGCGGTAGTTCTTCGTGATCTGGTCGACAGTGGCCTGTGCTTCTTCGAGCATCTGCGGCTTTTCCGGCGGAACGGTCATGTCGGAAATGGAGACCGTCATGGCCGCGCGGGTCGAGAACTTGTAGCCCATCGACTTGACCGCGTC
Source organism: Lachnospiraceae bacterium (assembly GCA_017420605.1). Lineage (GTDB taxonomy): Bacteria > Bacillota > Clostridia > Lachnospirales > Lachnospiraceae > Chordicoccus. Next base: position 5,597 of record JAFOIS010000216.1, read on the forward strand.
CAGCACCTCGGCCGTGCGCGTCGCGCCGTGCAGGTTGATGACGCGCTCCAGGATGCTCTTCAGTTTCTTCTTATCCGTCAGGAAATCGATCTCCGGAAGAAGGATGTTCTCCGGATCCTCGCGGTCGACGAACCCGAGGTCCTGCGGGATCACTTCGTTGAAGAGGAAGCGTCCGAGGGTCGATTCCACATTGCCGGTGACGAGCGTGCCGTCCGGAAGCGTCTTCTGGCGGCGGACGACGATCTTGCTCTGCAGCGTGATCACGCCGTTCTCATAGGCCATAATGGCTTCGGAAACGCTCTTGAACTGCTTGCCTTCGCCCTTCGCGCCTTCGCGGAGCTGGGTCAGGTAATAGATACCGAGGACCATGTCCTGCGACGGGACCGCCACCGGGCCGCCGTCCGACGGCTTCAGCAGGTTGTTGGGCGAGAGCATCAGGAACCGGGCCTCCGCCTGCGCTTCCACGGAGAGCGGAAGGTGCACGGCCATCTGGTCGCCGTCGAAGTCCGCGTTGAACGCGGTACATACGAGCGGGTGCAGCTTGATCGCCTTGCCTTCGACCAGGATCGGTTCGAACGCCTGGATACCCAGACGGTGAAGCGTGGGCGCGCGGTTCAGCATGACCGGATGATCCGTGATCACGTCTTCGAGGACGTCCCAGACTTCCGGCATAAGGCGCTCGACCATCTTCTTCGCGTTCTTGATATTGTGGGCCATACCGCGCTCGACCAGTTCCTTCATAACGAAGGGCTTGAAGAGCTCGATCGCCATTTCCTTCGGCAGACCGCACTGATAGATCTTCAGTTCCGGACCTACCACGATAACGGAACGGCCGGAGTAGTCGACACGCTTGCCGAGGAGGTTCTGACGGAACCGGCCGGATTTGCCCTTCAGCATATCGGAAAGGGACTTCAGCGGACGGTTGCCGGGGCCTGTGACCGGGCGGCCGCGGCGGCCGTTGTCGATCAGGGCGTCGACGGCTTCCTGGAGCATGCGCTTTTCATTGCGCACGATGATCTCCGGCGCGCCGAGTTCGAGGAGCCTCTTTAAGCGGTTGTTGCGGTTGATGATGCGGCGGTACAGGTCGTTTAAGTCGCTCGTCGCGAAACGGCCGCCGTCGAGCTGCACCATCGGGCGCAGATCCGGCGGGATGACCGGGATGACCGTAAGGATCATCCATTCCGGACGGTTGCCGGACTTCCGGAACGCTTCCACGACTTCGATTCGCTTGATGACGCGGGCGCGCTTCTGACCGTTCGAATCGCGAAGCTCCGCCTTCAGCTCGGCCGCTTCCTTCTCAAGGTCGATCTTCTCAAGAAGTTCCTTGACCGCTTCCGCGCCCATCGCGGCACGGAAGGTATCGCCGTACTGCTCTCTCGCTTCGCGGTATTCCCGGTCGGAGAGCACCTGCTTCTCGGAAAGGGGCGTCGTGCCCGGATCGAGGACGATATAGCTCGCGAAATACAGGACCTTCTCCAGAAGACGCGGGGAAATGTCCAGCATAAGGCCGATCCTCGACGGGATGCCCTTGAAATACCAGATATGCGAGACCGGCGCGGCCAGCTCGATGTGGCCCATACGCTCGCGGCGGACGCTCGACTTCGTGACTTCGACGCCGCAGCGGTCGCAGATAATGCCCTTATAGCGGATCTTCTTATATTTACCGCAGTGGCATTCCCAGTCCTTCGACGGCCCGAAAATGCGTTCGCAGAACAGGCCGCCCTTTTCCGGCTTCAGCGTTCTGTAGTTGATGGTCTCGGGCTTTTTGACCTCGCCGCGGGACCATTCGCGGATCTTATCCGGGGACGCAAGACCGATCCGGACAGCATCAAACGATATCATCGAAGAATAATCATCTGCTTTATTCATTCTGTCTGCCATACGATCCTCCTTACTCTTCATCTTCGTCCGCGTCGTCGAAGTAGGAATCCTTCGGCTCGTCGGTCACGTCGTCGTCGACGATCTCTTCATTCTCGTCCCAGTGCTGCTTCGTAAAGCCGTGGGAAGCGAAATTCTCTTCCTGCCGGCGGCCGCGGCTGTCGCCTTCGATGACCGCGCGGAGGTCCGTCTCGCCGTAGTCTACCGTTTCCTTGAGCGTCACTTCGTTGCGGTTCTCGTCCAGTACGCGGACGTCGAGGCCGAGCGACTGCATTTCCTTAAGCAGGACCTTGAAGGACTCCGGAATGCCGGGCTTCGGGATGTTCGATCCCTTGATGATCGCTTCGTAGGTCTTGACACGGCCGACCACGTCGTCGGACTTCATGGTCAGGATCTCCTGCAGCGTGTAGGACGCGCCGTACGCTTCGAGCGCCCAGACTTCCATTTCACCGAAACGCTGTCCGCCGAACTGCGCCTTGCCGCCCAGCGGCTGCTGCGTGACCAGCGAGTAGGGGCCCGTGGAACGCGCGTGGATCTTATCGTCGACCAGGTGGTGGAGCTTCAGGTAATGCATGTGTCCGATCGTGACCGGGGCGTCGAAGAACTCGCCCGTACGGCCGTCGCGGAGCTGGACCTTGCCGTCTCTCGAGATCGGTACGCCCTTCCAGAGCTCGCGGTGCTCGAGGTGGTCGCCAAGATAGCGCATCACGTCCTCGCTGATCTCATCCTTATATTTCTTCTTGAATTCCGGGAATTCGCTGTTGACATAGTCGTTTGCCATTTCCAGCGTATCCTGGATGTCTTTTTCATTGGCGCCGTCGAAGACCGGGGTGGAGATATTGAAGCCCAGCGCCTTCGCCGCAAGCGAAAGGTGGATCTCCAGGACCTGTCCGATATTCATACGGGACGGAACGCCCAGCGGGTTCAGCACGATATCGAGCGGACGTCCGTTCGGAAGGAACGGCATATCCTCGACCGGCAGGACGCGCGAGACGACACCCTTATTACCGTGACGGCCGGCCATCTTGTCGCCGACGGAGATCTTTCTCTTCTGCGCGATGTAGATGCGGACCGATTCGTTGACGCCCGGCGGCAGCTCGTCGCCGTTTTCTCTCGTGAAGACCTTGGCGTCCACAACGATGCCGTATTCGCCGTGCGGGACCTTAAGGGACGTATCACGCACTTCACGCGCCTTCTCGCCGAAGATCGCGCGGAGCAGCCGCTCTTCCGCCGTCAGTTCGGTCTCGCCCTTCGGGGTGACCTTGCCGACCAGGATGTCGCCGGCACGGACTTCCGCGCCGATGCGGATGATGCCGCGCTCGTCGAGATCCTTCAGCGCGTCGTCGCCGACGCCCGGAACGTCGCGGGTGATCTCTTCCGGTCCGAGCTTCGTGTCGCGCGATTCCGCTTCATATTCCTCGATGTGGACCGAGGTGTAGACGTCGTCGCGGACGAGGCGTTCGGAAATGAGGACCGCGTCCTCGTAGTTGTAACCTTCCCAGGTCATGAAGCCGATGAGCGGGTTCTTGCCGAGCGCGAGCTCGCCGTTCTTCGTGGACGGACCGTCCGCGATGACGGAACCTGCCTCGACGTGGTCGCCCTTGACCACGATCGGGGACTGGTTGTAGCAGTTGCTCTGGTTCGAGCGCAGGAACTTCGTCAGGCGGTAGACCGTTTCGGTATCGTCGTCATTGTGGATGACGATCTCCGTCGCGGTGGAACGCGTGACCGTACCCGCCTTCTTCGCGACGACGCAGACGCCCGAGTCGACCGCCGCCTTCTCCTCGATGCCCGTGCCGATGACCGGCGCTTCGGTCGTGAGAAGCGGGACCGCCTGACGCTGCATGTTCGAACCCATCAGGGCCCGGTTCGCGTCGTCGTTCTGCAGGAAGGGGATCAGGGCCGTCGCCACCGAGAAGACCATCTTCGGGGAGACGTCCATGTAATCGATCATATGCTTCTCGTAGGACTGCGTCTGATCCTTGAAACGTCCGGAAATGTTCCGGCGGAGGAAATACCCGTTCTCGTCGAGCGGTTCATTCGCCTGCGCGATGTGGTAATTATCCTCTTCGTCCGCGGTCATGTAGACGACCTGGTCGGTAACGCGCGGATTTTCCGGATCGGACTTGTCCACGATACGGTACGGCGCTTCCACGAAGCCGTACTGGTTGATGCGGGCATAGGATGCCAGCGAGTTGATAAGACCGATGTTCGGACCTTCAGGCGTCTCGATCGGGCACATTCTGCCGTAATGCGAGTAATGAACGTCTCGGACTTCGAAGCCTGCGCGGTCACGGCTGAGGCCGCCCGGACCCAGCGCGGAAAGACGTCTCTTGTGCGTCAGTTCGCCGAGCGGGTTGTTCTGGTCCATGAACTGCGAAAGCTGTGAGGATCCGAAGAATTCCTTCACGGCAGCCGTGACCGGCTTGATATTAATGAGCGACTGCGGAGTCACCGTTTCGGCGTCCTGCGTGGTCATGCGCTCGCGCACGACTCTTTCGAGGCGGGACAGGCCGATGCGGTACTGGTTCTGCAGCAGTTCGCCCACCGCACGGATGCGGCGGTTGCCGAGGTGGTCGATATCGTCCTTGTTGCCGATCCCGTATTCGAGATGGATGTTATAGTTGATGGACGCAAAGATATCGTACTTCGTGATGTGCTTCGGGATCAGATCGTGCACCTTTTCCCGGATCACTGCCTTCTGCTCGTTGACGTCCGTGTATTCCTGAAGGATCTTCTCCAGTTCGGGATACAGCACGAGTTCGGTGATGCCCAGCTCCTTCGGATCGCAATCCACGTACTTGGCAAGGTCGACCATCATGTTGGAAATGACCTTGACCGGGCGGTCCTGGCCGTCCACACGGATGAGGACAGACGGAACGGCCGCGTTCTGGATCTCGTCCGCCAGTTCACGCGAAATGACCGTGCCTTCGTCCGCCAGGATCTCTCCCGTTCCGGGATCGACGACCGTTTCGGCAAGGACCTGGCCGGCGATCCGGTTGCGGAGCATCAGTTTCTTGTTGAACTTATAGCGTCCGACCTTCGCGAGGTCATAGCGGCGGGGATCGAAGAACATCCCGTAAATAAGGCTGCGCGCGCTGTCGACGGCGAGCGGTTCGCCCGGACGGATCTTCCGGTAGAGCTCAAGAAGGCCGTCGTCGACGCTCTTGGCGGTGTCTTTCGCCAGCGACGCGACGATCTTCGGTTCGTCGCCGAAGTAGTCCAGGATCTCCGCGTCCGACGCGATGCCGAGCGCACGGATCAGGACCGTGATCGGGACCTTGCGGGTCCGGTCGACACGGACGTAGAAGACGTCGTTGGAATCCGTCTCATACTCCAGCCAGGCGCCCCGGTTCGGGATCACCGTGCAGGAGAAGAGGCGCTTACCGGTCTTATCGTGCGCGATATCATAGTAGATGCCCGGCGAACGGACGAGCTGGCTGACGACAACACGTTCCGCGCCGTTGATAATGAACGTCCCCGTCTCTGTCATCAGGGGAAGATCGCCCATAAAGATCTCGTGTTCCTTGATCTCTCCGTTTTCCTTGTTGAGAAGACGGACCTGTACCTTCAGCGGCGCCGCGAAGTTCGCGTCCCGCTCTTTGCATTCCTCGATGGAGTATTTGACTTCGTCGCGATACAGCTTGAAATCAGCGAATTCCAGGCTCAGCTTGTCGGAATAGTCCTCGATCGGTGAAATGTCGTCGAACACTTCCCGGAGGCCATCCGTTACAAACCAGTTGTAGGAATCCTTCTGGACCTCGATCAGGTTTGGGATCTCCAGAATCTCTTTCTGTCTCTGGTAACTCATCCTGATCGACTTGCCTGCTTTGATCGGACGAATTCTGTTTTTCTCCATGAAACGATCACCCCTGTTTTCTTTGACTTGTCTTCGGGTTGCTACCCTGCTTTTCCGGTCCCGCATATTATAATATAGAAGTCATTCTCTTCTCATTTATGCCGTGCGGGCAAAAAAAGCGCAAAAGGGCACTTACTGCCATATTAGAGTAGCATATAGGATAGCACGGGGCATTTCAACTTGTCAAATATTTTTTTGTGATTGTTGAAAATTTTTTCAGTGAAAATAAGATGTAGTGGTTCATCGTGGATGAAACACTACATATAGAAATGGCGTATTCTGCGCAACGGGAATCTGCTGTGGATGCGCCCCGCTGATCGCGCCTTACGTGACCTGCAGTTCCGGAACGGTGACACCTTTGTGCGGTGTCAATGTTCCGTCACTTGCATATCGCGGCGCACCCACTTCCCTCCGAGAAGGACACCCTTTACGGAAAGGTCCGGATCGAGGACGACGAGGTCGGCGATCTTGCCGGATGCGATGGAACCGCGGTCTCCGTAGAGGCCCATGGCCTTCGCGGGCGTGGCGGACGCCATGCGGATGAGTTCGATAAGCGGCGCGCCGGTATGCTTTCGCATGTTCCTGATCGCGACGGAAAGGGTGAGGCGGCTGCCGTAGAGTTCGCCGTTTATGACGTTGACGTCGGAGCCGCACGTATCGCCGCCCGCGCAGCAGTCGGAAACGAGGCAGATGCGGTCGGCGCCCTTGCATTTATAGATGAGTTTCAGGTAGTAGGGCCGCACATGTCCGCCGAGGGAATCCGCGATGACTTCCGCGTACATCCGGTCGTTCACGAGGACAAACTGGTCCGAGCCGGGTTCATACGTTCCGCGGAACATGGGCGATGCATGTCCGGATCCGCACAGCATGTGGGTCCCGATGGTAAGGCCGTAGGGTTCAAAGGTCTCAAGGAGCTCCGGTTTTGCTTTGGAATAGCAGACCGCAAGGCGGATGCCCTCTTTCTGCGCGGCGCGCGCAAATTCGAGCGCGCCTTCCTTCGCCGGATCGAAGGTCCACTGGCGGATGATCCCGCGCCCCGTTTCCATAAGCTCCCGGTATTCTTCCGGGTCAAAGGGCCAGTCCCGGCCGCCCTCGCTGCCGTAATCCGGGTCAAGGTACGGCCCTTCCATGTGAATACCGCGGATATTGCTGTCCTCTCCCATGGCGGCTTTCACGTTTTCGATGGCTTTGCGGAAGGAATAATCGCCGGCGTTCCGCCACATGGAGCAGAGGAGCGACGTCGTTCCTTCCTTAAGATGCCAGACCGCCGCGGCCGAGGGATTTTCGAAATGCCAGTATTCCCCGCTCCCGTGGCAGTGCTCGTCGACGAAGCCGGGCGCAAGGAAGCGTCCGCCAAGATCGATGACTTCTTCACAGCCTGCATCTTCCGGGACCGGGTCGCCGGATATCCAGCGGATCCTGTCCCCCTCGGTGCAAAGGGAGCCGCGGACGATCGCATTTTCCAGTATGAGGTTGCAGTTGGTGAAAATCATAGGGCTTTCTCCATAAAACATCGCCGGGCATTCCCCGCGGCAAAACGGAGCCCGGCGCGGTCTTCTGTGCGGTCTCCGCTCTCAGGGCAGCGGCCTGCCGGTCAGCGTCTCCAGGATCTCCCGGCGCGTCGGGCAGTCGCCCGCGAATGCGAGCGTATGGACCGGTTCACTGATGTCTTCAAGGTAATGCGCGTCCGAATCGGAAATGATGCGGCACTTTTCAAGATACGGGTGTTCCCTAAGGAGCCCGTGCAGTTTTTCAAGACGTTTTACTTCCGCGCAGGTGAAGCGCGAATCCGGCGGGATAAAGCCGAGATTGGAGATCAGCGACGTGGAGTCCTTGTCGAGATGCGCCGGGATCATGATCCCGTGATGGGCCGAGACCGCGTCGTATACGCCGTCGAAGGGGATCGACGTCGCATTGATCAGAAGATAGGGCTCCTCCCCGACGGGTTCGTCATTTTCGTCCATCACGATCTGCTCGCCGAAGATCGCCGGCCTGTTCGGGATCTTCATGAGGCGCTCATAGACGTAGGCGTCCCAGGCCATGGCGTCTTCAAGTTCCGAAAACAGGCAGACGACGTGGACTTCCTCCTCGGTCGTAAGCTCCATGCCCGGAATAACAATAAGGCCATACTGTTCGCCGGCTTTCATGAGAGCCGGCGCGTTCCGTACGGTATTGTGATCTGTCAGGGCAATGATCTGCAGCCCCTTGATCATTGCCATCCCGGCGATGTTGTTCGGCGTCATGTCCATGTCGCCGCAGGGGGAAAGACAGGAATGGATATGCAGATCGTAAAAAAGTTCCATGCTTCGCTCCAAAGGCCTCCGCCGCGCCGGGCGAAGGCCCGCCGCGCAAGCGTCATTTCCCGATCATTTCGTAAATGCGCTTCGCCGTCGGGAAGATCGCTTCCTCCGTGCGGAAGACCGGAAAGCCTTCCTGCTTCGCCTTCGCCAGGGCGGTCTCGTCAAGGTTCGCGCCTTCGGCGAGCACGACGCAGGACATGTCCGTAAGAGACATGACCGCGAGGGTGTTGATGTTCCCCATGACCGTGACCCATGCCGCGTTCTCGATCCCGCGGCTCATCGCGATACTGAGAAGATCGCAGCAGAAAACGTCTTCGATCTCCCTCTCCGGTTCCTCGCCTTCCCAGACGACTTCCAGAAAACCTGCTTCCTGTAAATCTTTTACCGTCATGGCTTATCTCCCGAATATCTTACCGGTCCTTCTCCGGTCCGTCCTTTTTTCCGGCGGGCGATGCCGCGCCGCCGATCTCCGACACGACGCCGGAGATCCGTTTCACGTAATCCCACAGAACGTAAATGCAGTCGGTCTCTTTCGCTTCGCCTTTGATGATATCCTCCGCGAGCGCGCTGCAGCTGGGCGCGCCGCAGGCTCCGCAGTCGATGCCCGGGAAGTGTTTGGTAAGCTCCTCGACGCGCGCCATCCGGCGGAGATTCTCCATGAGTCCCCCGCCGAGCGAGTCGACCGGATCGTACTCCACCTCTTCCGTCCACATGCCGATCCCGGGGAGGTCGCCATGCCAGCCGGAGACCGGCATATATTTCCGGAGGACCATCATTTTCGTCTTCGCGCTGTAGGGGTTCTCGACCGTGAGCACGCCGCCTACGCAGCCGCCCGCGCAGGCGTCGAGTTCGACGAACTGCAGATTCGAGAACTTCTGGTCCTCAAGGTCGCTTAAGACCTTGATGCAGTTTTCGATGCCGTCCGCCGCCAGATAATGGTCGTTGATGAGTCCCGCGGCCTCGCCGCCGGTAACGCCCCAGCCGATCCCGATCCTTCCGGCTTCCGCAAGGTCCATCGGTTCCTTCGCGGACTGCGGCATAAACGGCAGCAGCTTCACATAGACGTCGCGGATCGCAAGCACCCGGTCCACGTCCGTTTTCTCGACACCGGTCGGATCCTTGCAGGCCGAGACCTTAGCCGGGCACGGGGAAATGAAGAAGACCCCGATCTTTTCCGGCGCAAGGCCCGTCTCTTCCATCGCTTTTTTCCTGGCCATGGACGCCGCGATCTCCACCGGCGGCTGGATCGGAAGAAGGTGTTCTATAAGAGACAGAAAGCGGATGCGGATCAGCTTCAGGATCGACGGGCAGGCCGTCGAGATGAGCGGCCACATTTCCGGATGTTCCTCGACGTAATGCCGGGACATTTCGGAAACGATCTCCGCTGCCGTGCCGACTTCGAAGACCATATCGAAACCCATTTTGCGGAGCGCCGTGAGCACGATGTTGGTGTCGTCCAGATTATTGAACTGCACGTAGAGGGACGGCGCCGGCAGCGCGATCCTGTATTCGAAGTCATCCATCGAAGACAGCGGGTCGTAGACCGGGATCTTCGCATGGTGCTGGCAGATGCGGACGCATTCGCCGCAGTCGATGCACAGTTCCTGTGCGATCCTCGCTTTCCGGTCGCGGACGCGGATCGCGCCGGTCGGACAGCGCTTGATGCAGTTCGTGCAGCCGACGCACTGCTCTCTGTCGAGTTGTACGGAATGAATATGGTTGGTTTCCATGTCTGACTTTCCCCGGCAAAGCCGGCTGGTCCGGATCCTTACTGCAGGTATACTTTCATCGTGACGGTGGTGCCTACGCCGATCTCGGTCTCGATCGAGAGTTCGTCCGTGTATTTCTTCATGTTCGGCAGACCCATGCCGGCGCCGAACCCGAGGTTCCGGACGTTTTCCGGCGCCGTGGAATAACCGGCCTGCATGGCCTTCTCCACGTCCGGGATACCGGGGCCTCTATCGGCGAGGACCATCTTGATCTCCGAATCGTTTACCGTAACGGTGATCTCGCCGCCGTAAGCATGGATGACCATGTTGATCTCGCCTTCATAGATCGCGATCGCGACGCGGCGCACGATGTCCGGCGATACGCCGAGACGCTTAAGCTTCCGCTTGACGTCCTGCGACGCTTCGCCCGCGCGGGTAAAATTGCCCTCCTGTACCTCGTATTTGAACTCAAGAGAATCGGTCATAATCAGACCCTCCTCTCAGCCCGTGCTCATACAGAACACCGCAGGCGGTGAACATACGGTGCCCGGTCGCGAGAATGACCAGGTCGGCGTCTTCCGCCAGATGGATCATGTCCAGCGTCGGCCGCTTGGACCGCACGAAGCACACGCATTTCATATCCATCATTTCCGCGGTCCGGATGACCTGCGGATTGCAGAGCCCGGTGAGCAGGATCGCCTGATCCTTCACAAACGCGAGCACGTCGCTCATCATGTCCGAGCCGCAGGCAGAGTGCACTTCCTCATCCATCAGTTCCTCTCCGCAAACGACTTCCGCGTCCAGCAGTTCTTTTGCATCTCTGATCGTCATAGCTTTTTCCCTTTTGATCTTTCGCCCTATGCTTCCGGCGCTGCTATTTATAACGTTGTAAAAAGTGTATCATAAAACAGCCGGGAATGCCACGGAAAAGACGGAAACACCCGCTAGCTGAATCGGCGTCCCGTAAGGTTCCTCTCATAAAAAGGAGGCGGATCGTTCCGCCTCCGATACTGCCGGTATCCGGTCCCGCCGAAAGACCGGTCTCTTCCTGCATTACGGCCAGATGCCGCGGATGTTCTTCGCGTCCGCGACGCGCTGCACGGCGATCGCGTAAGCCGCCATCCGGCAGGTCGTATGGTGCTTTTCCTTCATGTCCCACACTTCTTCAAAGGCGCGGTCCATGACGTCCCTGAGCTTTTCGTTGATCGTCGTCTCGTCCCAGTACAGAGACTGGATATTCTGCACCCATTCGAAGTAGGAGACCACGACGCCGCCGGCGTTGGCCAGGATGTCCGGCACGACCATGATCCCTTTTTCAAGCAGGATCGCGTCCGCTTCCGGCGTAACAGGGCCGTTTGCGGCCTCGACGATGACCTCCGCCCGGACGTCCTTAGCATTCGCGCCGTTGATCTGGTTTTCGAGCGCCGCGGGGATCAGCACTTCGACCGGGAGCGCAAGGAGTTCCACGTTCGTGATGCGCTGCGCCCCGGGCACTTCGAGATCCGCAAGAAGATGTCCGCGGACGGACGTCCAGGCAAGGATATCCTTCACCGGGAGTCCCTCCTTACAGTACAGCGCGCCGGACACGTCGCTGACCGCGACGATCTTCGCCCCCTGCTCGTCCAGGAGCCGGACCGTGCTGCCGCCGACGTTGCCGAGGCCCTGGACCGCGCAGACCGTTCCCCGGATCGTTTTGCCCATTTTCTTCAGCGTATTCTCGACGGTGAAGAGCACGCCGCGGCCGGTCGCGGCCTTTCTGCCCACCGCGCCGCCGATCTCGATCGGCTTGCCGGTCACGACACCGGGAATGCAGTGTCCCTTCATGACGCTGTAGGTGTCCATCATCCAGGCCATGACTTCCGGATCGGTGCCTACGTCCGGCGCCGGAATATCCTGCTCCGGTCCGATGATCGGGCCGATCGCCGCCGTATAGCGGCGCGTGAGCCTCCGCAGCTCGTCGCGGCTCAGTTTCGACGGATCGACCTTGACGCCGCCCTTCGCGCCGCCGTAAGGAATATTGACGACCGCGCATTTCAGCGTCATCCAGGCCGCGAGCGCCGCGACCTCCCTTTCATTCACCGACGGATGAAAACGGACGCCGCCCTTGCCCGGTCCGCGCGTGGTGCTGTGCTGCACGCGGTATCCTTCAAAGATCCGCAGCGTCCCGTCGTCCATGATCACCGGAAGCGAGACCTCGAGCGACCGTTCCGGGTAGCAGAGGGTGATGTAGTCCTCCTCGCGATAACCTGCCAGTTCCGCCGCTTTGCGGATCGTACTTACGACACTTTCATAAGGATCATATCCCTGCGCCATTGCCTGTCCTCCAACTATATGCCCTTTTCACTCGTTCCGGATCCGCCGATCTTCCGGAACCGTTTTCTGTGCTTCGAGCCCATTCTTCCACTGCCGGCCGTTTTTTTCCAACACTTTTATTCGTGTCTAAGCCACAACGAAAACATTGTGCATAAATGTATAAGTCACAAAACAGTGTTGGTGCTCTGCTGTTTTTCAGCCTTTTCGGGCCGCAAATAAGGAAGCCGAAAACCTTTTGAACCCTCGTTCCGATTTCCGGCTTCCCTGCCGTGTCCTTTTACTGCTTTACTGCCGTCAGTCTACGAGCCGTTTGAATCCGCTCTGGCAGACCGGGCCGCCGATCGCCGCGCGTACCGCATCCGGCCCCTTCGGAATGATCTCGCC
>JAFOIS010000217.1 GCA_017420605.1 Lachnospiraceae bacterium
CCACGCACTGGCGACATATTACGGGTTGGCCGCGAAAAAGCCGGCCAGGTTTCTGCCGTAGTGCTCAAATCCCCGGTCATTTGGATGAAGCCGGAAATCAGCGAAATACGCCGGATCATGGGGAACATAGTCGAAGCAGTCAATGACGGTCACGTTGGGCAGGTCGGCGGCCCATTCCCGTATGGTATCCGCGACTTGTCGGAAAGGACAGCACTTCCGGACTTCGTCCATATCCCTGCGCCAGATCGGCAGGAGCGCAAAGATCCGGGCATCCGGGTAGCTCGAAGACAGATTCTGATAAAAAGCCCGGCCGTTTTCCGCAAACTCCGTCCAGGTCTTCCAGCCCCAGTCGTTGGTGCCGTACGCGACCGCAATATAATCCGGCGCGAAAGGATCTTTCATCTTCGCAAGCGTCGGCCAGAAGAATTCTCCCCCGATCGCCTTGTTGCATTCCTCTGCCCCGAGTCGTTCCGCAAGCGCGACAGGATAACGGTTCATCGGGTGCAGCGCATCATACCCTTGAGAAATGGAATCGCCGAAAATGAGGATTTTTTTATTTCTCACGACCGGAAGAACGAAGGAACCGTCTTCCAGGGTGAGCCCGTCCAGGCGGAGATCGACCGACCAGGGCAGATACACCGTGACCGTTTTTATGCCTTCATCAAGGTCAAACGTTTTTTCGTAAGTTCCAAGCGGAAATTCATGCGTTGTGTAATCGCCGGCAAGATCATAGCCCTTAAAGTTTTCGACCGCGCCGATAAACACCCCGTCCCTAAGAACGTCCGCAGCAAAATACGTGCGGGATGTCGATTTAAGGGCAGTCACCTGAAGATGTATCCGGGGGCTGTCCGTCTGAAAGCGCAGAACGATGCCGGCCGTGGCAAAGCATTTTTGATAGAGTGCGGGATCGTAGCTTTCGTAACGGCGCTCCTGTTCCTCCGTAAAACGATAAAAGTGGATCTGCCCGTCAGTTTCCTCTACCCGTACGGCGCCCTGCGTGACGCGCCTGATTTCTTCCAATGACAGTCTCATGGTGTCATCCTCTTCTTTTCCCGTCTCATGAAGGCGGCCCTGCGTTTTTTGGCTGCTCAGTGATTCTCGTACTCTACTTTGATCCGGCACATCCGTCCGCCGCGGTCTTTGCTGCCCCACGCGCCGACGTCGTAGGCAAAGAGGATGTCCCCATTCCTTGCTTCCCGGACGGACGTATAGTGCGTCGTGAGCTTCCCGCCCATGATACGGATAAGATGGCTCCAGGTCTCCCCGCCGTCGGCGGAAATGGCGCAGTAGACGCCGTTGTTCGGAATGGTTGGATCCTTCCAGTTGAGCTGCGCGGGAATGCGGACGCCGAAGGAAAGAACGATGAGCCCGTTCTTCATTTCCAGAAGATCCGGATCGACGAAGGCGCCGGAAAGGGACCGGCGGTGGACATTCACATTTTCGTACTTGCCTTCGAAGCGGTCTCGCCATTTGTTGATGTCGTAGATGTCGATCCCATCGAAATGCATGCACCGGAAGACGCTCCAGGTATAGCCGTCGTCGTCCGAATGCGCCTCGTAAAGGTCCCGGCCCGTGCGCATGACGCACAGGAGCCTTCCCTCATGGGGGCCGTGGCTTATGCGTACCATCGCGGGCTCGCCGAAGCCCTCGGTCCCGATGCCGTCGTCCACCGCGATGACGCTCCGCGTCTCGAACGTCTTGCCGCCGTCCGAGGAAGCGACGATCCAGGAACGCGTCTTCATCATATGCGGCTCGTAGGAGGCGGGCGCCTTGTCCTCCAGGAAATGACCGTAGATGGTCGCGAGGATATCCCCGTTCGGAAGCTGCACCATGGACCGGTGGAGCTGGGTGGAACCCTGCGCCGAGGTCCGGCCGGCGTCGTCCGAGGAGCAGTAGAAATCGATGTCCGGGAGATAGAACCGGTTATAGACCGGGCCGGTGAGCGTTTTGAATTCGTCGGTCGTCCACCAGGATTCGCCGATGGCGTGCTCCTTCGGCTCTTCCGGGTCCGATACGACGTAGTTGTCCATGAAGAAGAACCGGCCGTCGGCAAGGGTCAGCGAACCGGCCTCAAAGAAGGGGACGTCCCTTCCCTCTTCAAAGATGAAGCGCTCGAAGTTCTCACCGTCGTCCCATGAAATGTAGGTCTTCCGGTCCGCGGGATAGTTCACGCGCCGGCTGTTTTTCGCCTGTCCCGGCGTCTGGCACTGGACGATGAGCGTCCCCTTCGCCGTCTGGTAGAGGAAGGGCTGCAGGCCCTCCGGGCAGATCTCCCGGTCGTGGTAAACGGTCGTTTGGATTTTCGGATCCTGACGCAGGATCTCGGTGCCGCTTTTGATATCCATCGTTTTCCTCCTTCGGTCATTTTCCGCCGCCCTGTGCGGTTTTTTGGAGATGTTCCCAGATGCGCACCATGGCAAACGTATCGAGCCCGCAGTATTTGAGCAGATATTCCCGGTATGCAAGGAGCGTTTCGCGGGGCATCTCTTCCATCGCCTCGAACGCGGCGGACGCTTCCGCCCCGTTGTGGACGCCGTCAAGGTTCTTATAGTTCAGCGCCGGATCCTCCGGGAAGAGCGCCGGCAGCACGTATTTGATCGAATAGGAGCCCTGCATCGCCCGGTTGTAGTACCATTTCTTCTGAAACGGGACCATGAGGTCGCACATATGGTCATGGATGTCCATAAGATGCGCGGAAAGATCCGGATAAAGCGCGGCCAGCGAGCGTATCCGTCCTTTTTCGAAGGCCATGTTGTAGGCAAGGGTCGTGACGCCTTCGGGGATGTCGCGGCAGAGCTGCTCCGCAAGCTTTCTTCTGGGATCCTCTCCGGGCCAGGCGAGGTATTCTTTGTGCTGAAGCGGCGCCCCTTCTTCTTCGATGAAATGGAGGGAGTACTGGAACACGATCTGCTCGTACGGCCTCGTATTCTCATAGAGCGGGATCGCCGGCTGGAAGGTCTCAAAATCAAGGAAATAGAGCGGATA
>JAFOIS010000218.1 GCA_017420605.1 Lachnospiraceae bacterium
GAAAGGAGCGCGTCTGTGGAACCGGAAAGGAACGAAAGCTCCGGCTGGAACATATCGCCGCCGATCGCGCCCACGATGCCGCGGATGCCGCATTCGTTCAGCGCGTCGATCGACGCATCCATGTAAAAGAGGCTGCCGGTATCCGCAAAACAGGTCGTGCCGTTCTTTGCCATCTCCAGCATGGCTAGGCGCACGCCCGCCCTCTCGAACGCCGCGTCGATATTCGGGAACTCATAGCATTCGAACTTTGTCCACGTATCGTAGACCGAGAAGGTATCCGGCTCGAAACCGCGCGTCAAATGCTGCCCCACATGTTCGTGCGCGTCGATGAGGCCGGGGTGCACCACCCCGCCCTTTGCGTCATACTGCGGGCCGTCAAAGGCACGGAGGATCTCCTCCGTATCTCCGACCCCGAAGATTCGTCCGCAGATCACGGCGACGGCGCCGTCCTTTATGATCCGGCGCTCCGGATCCATCGTGATCACATATCCGTGAGTGAGGATGAGGTCTGCCTTGATACGCGGCATGGTACAGCCCTCCTTAGGCAGCGCGGGTTCGGGATGCATTTTCCCTGCAGCCGGTGACAGCGCCAAGAATATTATGTCAACTTAAGAATCTCCGCCGCCAGTGCTTCCCCGAGTTTTTTGTGGCTTTCCGCATCCATGTGGCAAAGATCCAGCGGTGAAGGTTCTGCACAGGACGCCGCGTCAAACCACGGAACGCCGAGTTCTTTCGCCGCCGCTTCCGTCATTTCCGCAAGACGGAGCGAGGCCTCATAGGACGCGGCGCCGGGATAAAGAAGGATCGGTGAGACCAGAAGAAGCTTCGGCCCGTCCGGAAAAACTTTGCTGGTTCCCGGATAGAACGCATTTGCGCCCAGGATCCGTTTCCCGATGACCGTGATGCCGAGACGGTACCCTTCCGGGTCCGTGTAGTTGAGGTCGTTCGTTCCCAGCATAACAACTGCGAGATCAAGAGGCTTTGCCCGGTACAGCGAATAGCCGAGGCCGGCAAGGCCGTTCCGGCACTGGTTTGCCGGATCGTCGTAGATCGTGCTCCGGCCGTTGATCCCGTCCTCTATGATCCGGTATTCCGGCCCGAGGATCTTCGATACGACGCCCGTCCAGCGGACGTCTTCCGGAAGGCGCGTTAAGACGCCCGGCGTACATCCCCAGGTATTGCTGTCACCGTAACACAGGATATTCTTCGGCATAATACGATGCACCTCTCTTACTTTCTGTTCAGCGTCATGAAACGCCGCCTTACTGCGGCGCAAGGCGCACCATGACGCCCTCCCTCGACGAACGGTAGAGTTCGTCGGCGATCTCGAGCGCACGTACCCCGTCGAACGCGGTGGCAAGATCCGGGCTGCCGGCGCCCTTCATGCACTGCTGAAAAGCGGTATGCTCCCGGATGAACGACTGCACTCTTTCTTCTTTGGAAAAGACATGATCAAGGTCGTTTCCGTCATAGTATCTGACCTGAACGGAAGCAAAATCACAGGAAAGGAACCCTTTCTCCGCGACCACCTCGAACGAACGCCCGCGCGCGCGGCCCCGCTCCTGGATGTAGTCGAAATGCACCGTCGCCGTCATTCCGTTTTCCAGTTTCATCATCACTTCCGCATTGTCGTCGACGGTCCGGTCCGCTTTCAGTGTGCTTTCCGCGAAGCAGGCCCCGCAAAGCGGCTCTCCGAAGAAATACCGGAGATAATCGATCTCGTGCGTGTAATCGTAAATGATGCCCCCGCCGGTCTCATAGGACTTCCGGTAGGTCGTCCGCGCAAAATCCAGCGTTTCGGGCGCCGCAAGGATCGCCCGCACGGAAATGATCTTTCCGAGGCTGCCCCCGCCAAGGATCTCCCTGACATAGGGAAGCGCCGGGTAAAACCGGAGCGGATATCCGACAAAAAGCTTCCTGCCGCATCTTTCCGCAGCTTCCATCATCCGCCGTCCCGCCGCCGCGTTCGCTGCGATGGGCTTTTCACAGAGCACGTCGGCGCCGTGTTCCATGGCATAGACCGAAGGCGCTTCATGCAGATGGTTCGGCGTGCACACGATCACCGCGTCGAACGCCGTGTTCGCAAATGCCTCCTCATAGGAAGCGTACCGTTCCGCTATGCCGAACTGTTCCCCGGTAGCCGCCAGATTCTGCGGGATGGGATCGCAGATCGCGATCTCCTCTCCCATCCTCTGCAGCGCCTGCGCATGCATCCTCGAAATAGAACCGCAGCCGATGATCAGATATTTCATTTTCGTTTTCCTCCCCGGTCAGATAAGTTGCCGCTTTGCAAGAAAATCCTTCAGTTTCTCCATCTGCGCATCGGTGATTGTGCTGTACGGCATGCGGATCCGGCGCGTCGTGATCCCGGCGATCTCCATCATACCGTGGATCCCGGCGTCGAAATGCACGCCGTTTTCTGCGCAGAAGTTGAAGAAATCGACTTCATACGTATCAATGATGCGCACGCATTCGCGGGTGTTCCCCTCCGTCCATGCTTTCCAGAACGCTTCATCGACCTTCGGGAAGCATCGCATATAGATCGAAAGATACCCGTCCGCGCCGTAGGGCGCCTCTTCCATGAAGAAGCCGGCCGTCCCGCCGGACATAAACGCGAACTTGTCGCGGATGATACTGCCAAGACGCCTGCCGTAGGGCGACGCCACGTCGTCTTTCACACCGACGATCCCGTCTTCCGGGGTCAGTTTCTCAAACACGGAAAGCGGGATGCCCCTGTTGTTCATGGCATTCGTAAGAATCATGACCGGCATGACCGAGCCGACAGCCTTATAATACTGTACAAGAAGCTCCGGATCCGCGTGCTGCGCCCAGTCCGGCGCAAACGGGATCACGACGTCTGTCCCGAACTCCCGGCACTTTTCGGCGAACTCGACGGACTGGAACAGCGGCCATTTCCGTCCGCAGCCGATCACCATCGCCCGGTGCGCCGCCCGCTCTGTCACAAACCGTGTTAGTTCCAGGCATTCCGCGTCGGAGAGGATCGAAAGCAGGCTGTCGCCGTAGGTAAGGAGCAGGGTCTTCGCCCCGTTTGCAAGGAGGAAATCGACCGTATTCGCGATCCCGTCCCAGTCCAGTTCCTCATTCTCGAGGAAACTCGGACATACCGAGGGCAGCGGTCCGGTGATCGCTTCCCTGACACGGGCAACACTGTAACAGTTGTTATCATTGAGCCAGCTCATGCTTTTGCCTCCTCTTTACGTCTGCGCAGGCCCTATGCACAGACCTTACAGTTCTCCGATGCGTTTCATTTCCCTGCGGACCGCTTCCACTGTCTCTTCCGTGATGCCCGTGCAGTAGTCCGGCGCGAAGTTGCCCGCAAACCCGAGCATGTTCATCGCGGCGGTAAAGCATGGCCACAGGTTGTTTGCAAGGAAGAAGTCCCGAAGATCAAGGATATTGGTCAGGTATTTCGCAGCCGCCGCATAGTCGCCCGCCTTCATGGACCGGTCGAGCATGCTGAAATTGTACGGCGTGCAGGACGGCATGCCGTCGAGGTAGTTCGTAAGGCCCCATTTGAATCCGATATCGAAGACGTCCATACCGGAGAAGCAGCACAGGAAATCATCCGGGACTTCCCCGCATACTTTCAGTTTCCGGAGCATATACATATCGTTCGATTTGATCCCGGCAAGGTTCGGCACCGTCTTTACAAGTTCCACGACAATGTCGTACGTGATCTTGCTCTGCGTCACGCTCGGAAGATCGTAGAGGACGATATTGTGAGACGTGTATGCAGCGACACGCTTATAGTAATTCAGGATCTCTTCCCCGGTGCAGGCTTCATAGTACGGCGTGGTGAGTACGAAAGCAGAAAGAGGGATATCCTCCATGAGTTCGAACCGCTCGCGGGCACGCTGGATCGAGCAGTCCATCGCTCCGACGAAAACAGGGACCCTTCCCGCCGCCTGATCGACGACGGCGGCAGCGGTCTTCCGTGTTTCCGCCATGCGGATGAACGCCTGCTGTCCCATGCTCCCCATGCACAGGATCGCGCTGCAGCCGGCTTCGATCATCCGTTCCGTCTCCGCACGGATACTGTCCTCGACAAGATAACCTTCCTCATCCAGCGGGGTTCCGATCGCGGGGATAAAGCCCGGCTTAACTGTAATACCCATAATCGAATTCTCCTCTCCCCGGTCTATGCCGGTACTTCCGCAACAGGAAAGCCGCGGTGCATACCGCGGCTCGACTGCTGATAGTTTACCGGTACTGTATCGGTTCCGCCTCCGTGATCTCTTTCCAGAGGTCTTTGCCGACGCGCTTTCCCCATGCCTCGAGGACCTTCCGGAACATCGGGTAGTTCTTCCCGTCGCCGATGATCTGCCCGTTGAAGCGGCTGATCGGCGCAAGACAGTACGGAGATGTGGTGACCCAGGCTTCATCCGCGTTGACCACATCGTAGATCATGATATCTTCTTCTATGAAGGGGATCCCCATTTCGGTGACGATCTCCTTGACGGTCTGGAGGCTGATGCCCCAGAGGATATTGCGGGCACGCGGTGAAACGACCGCGCCGTCCCGGTAGATCACGATATTGGATCCGCCTGTCTCGCAGATGTTCCCGAACTGGTCCATATAGACTGCATATATATCCGGATCCATGGAGGCTACGATATGGTCGCCGACCCACATGTGCAGGCGGTTGCGGTTCTTCCCTTTGGGTGAGACCATCTGTGCCGGCAGGTGCGGGATCGGCGCGGTGGCCATGTGGACGCCTTCCGTATAATACTTCTTCCATGCGTTGAGCGGCAGCGGGAAAACATGCTGCGCATATGTCGGCTCCAGCGGCCCGGCCTTCATAGCTGATCCGGCGTACGTCCAGTTGACGCCGGGCGTCACGTAGAAGCACATGCCGAATTCGCACTCCGGATAGATCTCCGCGTTCCGTTCAAAAAGCTGATTGCTGATCTCACATACTTCTTCCTGCGTATGCGGGATGGTGAGATAGGCGTTTTTTGCCGCCTTGAAGAAGCGGTCGACGTGCTCTTCCAGACGGAATGCCTTATGGTTGAAGGTCCGCACAAAATCCGTCACCGACGCACCGTTGGTGATGCCGATATCCATCACGGAAATTTTGCACTGGCTGACCGGCACGTACTCCCCGTTGAGATACGCAATGAGTTCGCTCATTTCTCACTCCTCCTAAGGTGTTCAATAACACGCCGGAACGCTGTCTGCGTTCCGGCATTGTGTTCTTTCCGTGTTCAGTTTTATGTAAGAGCAATGACCAGGTTCGCGGTCACCGCGTCGATCGGCTGCGTGCCGTCAACGGTCACGACCCGTCCGCTCTTCTCATAATAATCGATGAGCGGCTGCGTCTCCCGGTGATAGACCGAAAGGCGGTTCAGGACCGTTTCCGGCGCATCGTCCGGACGCTGGGCAAGCGCCGCGCCGCAGCGGTCGCAGATCCCGTCTTTGACCGGCGGATGGTAAATGAGGTGATAGGAGTCGCCGCAGGAGGGGCAGATCCGGCGTCCCGCCATACGTTCTACGATGACTTCATCCGGTACGTCGACGTTCGCGGCATAATCCAGCTTATGCCCTCTTTTGGCAAGCATCTCGTCCAACGCGACCGCCTGCGGGATCGTGCGCGGGAATCCGTCCAGGATATATCCCTTCTCGCAGTCCGGCTGCGAAATGCGGTCTTCGACCAGCGCACAGGTCAGCGAATCCGGCACCAGTTCGCCCCGTTCGATGATGGCTTTTACCTTTACGCCGAGTTCGGTCCCCTGTTTGATGTTGGACCGGAAGATCTCGCCGGTCGAGATCGTCGGGATGCCGAAATGTTTCGCAAGCCGCTCCGTCTGTGTGCCTTTGCCGGCGCCGGGGGCGCCCAACATGATCATGCGCATAATCTGACCTCCTGGTTTATATTGACATAGCCGCTGTCCGTCCTGCCGAAGCAGACGCCGTTCAGCCGTTAAACAGTTTCTTTCCTGCAAATGTGACTTTGTCCACGCCGAAGAGGATCCGGTAGTAATCCGAAGAAAGGATCGTCTGCGACATAAGACGCCGGTTCCTGACTTTTTCCGAGACGCGATCGATATAGGCGTTCACATCCGCTGTCCGCTGGGACGCCGTTTTGCCTTCTCCCTTCAGCGACACCGGTTTCATGCCGACGAGTTCCGTCTGCGGAACGATATTTCCTTCGCCGTCCGTCGTCAGAAGCCGTTCATAGAAACGGTCGTCATAAACGTCGTAATAGCCGTATTCCGTGACCCAGCAGCCGCTGTTCCAGAATACCAGCCCTTCCGGTCCTGCGAAAACGTCGCGGCCCGGCAGAAGGCGCGAATCG
Organism: Lachnospiraceae bacterium; assembly: GCA_017420605.1. Taxonomy (GTDB): domain Bacteria; phylum Bacillota; class Clostridia; order Lachnospirales; family Lachnospiraceae; genus Chordicoccus. The sequence goes on from JAFOIS010000218.1 coordinate 6,317, forward strand.
TATTCAAGCCCGAAGAGGTTTGAGAGCGTCGGGACGACGTCCAGGGAATAGACCGGCTTTGAGACCTCCACCGCGTAGTCCTTCAATTCGTTTTCGAGACAGCCGGACCAGATCACGAGACCGTTCTGGTCGCGTTCCCACGGAAGGGAGTCGGAATGACCCAGAAGATCGGCGATGTAATCCTGGCCGTTGCCCCAGGCTTCGCCGGTGCCGAGCCCGTACGGATAATGGTCGCCGGTCATGACGATCACGGTATCGTCGGCGATGCCGGCCTCTTCCAGCCGGTCAATGAGGATCGTCAGCGCGTCCTCCAGTTCCATCTGCGACGCGATAAAGTACTTGGTCACCGTCTTATAGCGGTCCCCGTAGAAAGCGTCCACATCCGCATAATGACGGGCAATGACGCCTTTGTCCGGCGTATAAGCCGCATGCCCGCTCGCCGTCATGTAATAGACGCTGAACGGCGCTTCATTGATATACAGATCGACCGTATTCTCAAAAAGGACCGTATCCGGCGGGTACTTGTAGCCGCAGAGCGGAATAATGCCGGTCTCATTGGAGACGAACTGGTTGTAGCCGAGGTTTTCGTGCGTAAGGTCCCGGCGGTAAAACTGGTAATAACCGCCGTGCAGCGCGATGCTGGAATACCCGAGCCGCTGCATCTGGTTTCCGAGCGTGAAGTACAGGTTGTGCCCGGCCGTGCCCTCCATGGACTCCGCGCCCCAGTTCGGCGCAAGCCCCAGAAGAAAGGAGACCTCGCCGGTCGTGGTGCTGCCGCCGTATTCCGGCTGGTAGTATTCCGAAAAATAAATGCCGTTGTGGAAAAGCCGCCACATCGTTGGCGTGAATTCCGGATCGAGGAAGGAATCCGTGAAGGATTCCGCGGTGATGATGATCAGGTTCTTTCCGGAAAAGATCCCCGTATACCGGTTCTTCATCGTCGGCGTCTGCGCGGAAATGTATTCCGTGACAGACCGGACGGAATCGGAAGAAGAAAGCGCAGGTCCGAAATCGATCTCCATGACGTTCGGCTCATAGACCGGTTCCGGGGTCGGCGTCGGGGTGGGTTCGGGCGTCGGCGTCTCTTCCGGCTTACTTTCGCTGCTCTCTTCGGCGCTGCTCTCCGAAGAAGGAGACGCAGAAGGTTCGGGCGTCGTTTCCGGCGTTTCTTCGGGAGACGGCGTCACAGAGGCCGGAAGGGCATCGCCCGAAGCCGGTCCGAACGGAGATGATCCCTCCTCCGTCTCCGCGGCAAAATCGGCTGTTCCTTCGCCGAAAATGGCAAAATGCACATCCCTCTCCGTGCTGGCGACAAGACCGAACGTGCCGGTCGCGTGGTCAAAATCAAACGGCGCGGCATACGCGGTCCTCTGCGCCCCGTATTCCGCGAATCCCGCAGTATTGGCGAACAGGGCGATCCCGGCCATGCCGCAGATCACCGGTACAAGTGCGCCCATGGGCCGCATGTCCGTCTTCTTGCGAAGCCAAATGATCCAGAGGACCGCCGGCAGGAAAAAGACCACGATCTTCGGAAAACCGACCAGAACGGTGCGGAACACCTCGCCGCCATAACCGCCGGTCACGTTGCCCGCGCTTCTTATGACCGTTCCCAGTGTCATATACGTCTGGTAGACGCTTCCGATCATGCATTCCGTCGCAAACAGAATACCGGAAATGATAAGAAAGACGGTCATGAGGATCCGGTTGACCTTTTCGGAAAAGACAGCCGTCAGTGCGGTCAGTATAACTCCCGCGCCGAATGCGAAGAAAAGCCGGAAGAAAAAGCCCCGGAAGGCGTTGCCGCCCGTGAAAACAATGAGGAAGACCTCGCCCCAGAAAACAGCGGCCGGGATCAGAAACAGACGAAGGAACGGGAGTGATCTTATTCTCTCCCATGCACCTGCCAAAAAACCTTTGATCGTCGTCATGATGCTCTTGACTTTATCCTTGAAGCTTTGTATCCGGTTTGACGGTGAAATATCAGTCTTCTTCGTACAGCTTATCGCCCGCAAAGGTCACGTCGTCTTCTCCGAACAGAAGATAATAATAATCCTCATCCAGGATCGTATGCGACATCAGCAGTTTGTCCGCGACAAGTTCATCGATCCGGGCCCGGTATTCCCGGTCGTCCGTATAGCCTTCGTTCGGGTAATAGATTTCCTCGTAGGAATCGTACTTGCCGCGTTCGGTGACCCAGCTTAAGTTATCCCAGAATACGAGTTCTTCCGTTCCTTCCGCGAGGAGGTCTCTGCCGAGCAGCAGCCTGGAATCGAATTCAAGGCCGAACAGGTTGAGCGCCGTCGGCAGAAGGTCGGGCGTCGAGCAGGCCTCCGGGATCTCTTTCCAGTAGGCGCGATCGCCGTGCTCAAGGCTGCCGCACCAGATGATCGCGCTGTTTTCGTCGCGGTCCCAGTAATCCCAGTCGTTATGGCCCAGAAGGTCGACAAGGTAATCCTGATCGTTGCCCCAGGCGTCGGACTTTGTGAGGCCGTACGGATAATGGTCTCCGGTCATCATAATGACCGTATCGTCCTCGATGCCGGCCGCCTCGAGCCGCTCGACGAGGACCCGCAGCGCTTCTTCAAGTTCCATCTGGTAGCAGATATAATACTTTGTCGTTTCAAGATACTTGTCGCCGACGATGGAATTGACCCGGTCATAGTACTTTTCGACCGGCGCTTTATCCCTTACATAGGGCGCGTGGCCGGTGATCGTCATGTAATATACGCTGAAAGGCTGGTGATCGATGTAAAGATCGATCGTGCTTTCCATCATGATGCTGTCCGGCGCGTAATGCTCGCCCATCAGGGCCCCGAGTCCGGTCTCATTGGCCAGGAACTGGTTGTAGCCGAGATTTTCATGCGTCTCATTGCGGCTGTAATAGTCATAGGCGCCGTTATGGAACGCAATGCTCGAATACCCCTCCCGCTGCAGCATGTTGCCGAGCGTGAAATAGAGATTATGATCCTGGATGCGGATCATGGAATCATCGCCGTGGTTCGCCGCAAGGCTGGTCGTGAACGCGACTTCGCCGGTCGTCGTACTGCCGCCCCAGGAAGGCAGATAGTACTGCGACAGATAGAAGCCGTTATGGATCAGGCGGTACAGGGTCGGCGTGAGCTGCGGGTCGACGAAGGCGCCGCAGTAGGCCTCCGCGCAGATCATGATCAGGTTCTTCCCCTTGAAGAGCCCTGTATATTCGTTCTTCATGGTAGGCGTCAGCGACTGGATATAGCGGCTGAGCGACTGCGTGGATACCGTCCCGTTCGCGTCGGCTCTCTCAAAATCAAGGTCCATGACGTTCGGACCGGGCGTGGGCGTCAGCTCCGGCGTAGGCGTCGCCAGCGGATCTTCCGCCGCGGCCTCTTCTGATGAGGATGCGTCCGGCGCGGCCGTCGGCGCCGGAGTCGGAGTCGGCGCTGCATCGCCGCCGTGGAACGACGCGGCCTTTTTGCCGAAGATCGCATATTTGATGGATAGACGGTTCCCGCAGGTCAGCCCGAAGGTCGAAACGGCGTTGTCATAGGTATACTGCTGCCCGTAGACGGCTTTGTATTTTCCTGCCTGCGCAAAAAGC
>JAFOIS010000219.1 GCA_017420605.1 Lachnospiraceae bacterium
ATCGATCTGCTGGAAGTGCTCGGCGAGGTATGGAAACACATCGGCGCTGTGATCATCGCGGCGCTGCTCTGTGCGATCATCGCGCTGGCGTTCACGATCTTCTTTATCAGACCGAAATACCAGGCAGGTTTCACGGCGTTCATCAATAACCGGAGCAACTCCCAGGAGTCGCTCGATGAACTCAATTCGGCCGATATTACGGCGGCGCGCAACCTGACTTACACCTACGCGGCGATCATCAAGAGCCGTCCGGTCGTCGAGGAAGCGCTCCGGCGCTCGAATCTGTCCGATAAATACGGCGCGTCGGGAGTCAGTGTCTCCACCAGCGTCGAGACCAATACGCAGCTCGTGAACGTTACCGTCCTGATGACGTCTCCCGAGGAGGCCTACGCGGTCGCCCGGGCCATTGCGGAGGTGGCGCCGGTCGCGGTCGCGGAGATCGTGGAAGGCAGTTCCATGAAGATCGTGTCCAACGCCGTGATGCCGACCAGGCAGCATTCCCCGAACGTGCGCCGGAATACCATGGTCGGATTCCTGCTCGGCGCCGTACTGGCGATCATCGTCATCGTGCTGCGGCTTCTGCTTGACAACCGCGTCAAGAGCGAACAGGACCTCACGCGCCACTTCGGTATCTCCGTGATCGGGACCATCCCGAACTTCGAGGTCTCCCAGGGAAGCGGATACCGTTACAGTAATTACGGCTACGGCTATGGCGGAAAAGAGAAAGGAGGCGACCGGTAATGGCAGGACTGTTTGAAAGGCGCCGCCGCGATGCGCAGATCAAGGAAACGCAGAACTCGATCCTGACGGACGCGTCTCCCTGGCAGGTCCAGGAAGCCTATAAGGCGCTCCGCACCAATATCATTTTCTCGATGCCGGGCAACGACTGCAAGGTCATCGCGTTCACCAGCGCCTTTTCGCACGACGGCAAAAGTATCAACTGTCTGAACTGCGCGATCTCCTTCGGACAGATCGGCAAAAAGGTGCTTCTCATCGACTGCGATATGCGTCTTCCTACTATTGCGAAGAAACTCGGCATCGCGGGCACGCCCGGGATCTCCGATATCCTGGCGGGGGAAGCGCAGTTCGGCACGACGCTGCACAAGGACAGTACACACGGGATCCATGTGCTGCCGGCCGGCAATCTGCCGCCCGATCCCACCTGGCTTCTGCAGTCCGATCAGATGAATTCCCTGCTCGAGCTGATGCGGAAGTATTATGATTACATCTTCATCGATCTGCCGCCCGTCACGACCGTTACGGACGCGGCGATCATGTCGAAATATGTGGACGGATATCTTCTGATCGTCCGTCATCAGGTGACGGAGTACCGCGCGATCAGCGATATGATCGGGCAGCTCCGCCTTGCCGGCTCGAAGATCGTCGGCTTCGTTTATAACGACGCGCACAACGAGGGCGGGCAGTATTATCACCGGTACTACCGTTATTACAGTTACGGCGACCGCAGCGAAGAGGAATCCTCCTCGAAACGGTCCGAAAAAAAAGCAAGTAAGCAATGATGGGACTCGGACGCCGGAGGGCGGAAGAGGCGACGCCGTTCTATGACCTTCACTGCCATATACTGCCGGGGATCGACGACGGCGCAAAGGACGCCGCCATGTCCGCAGAGCTTCTTGCGGAGGAGATCCGGCAGGGCTGCGAAGGTCTTGTTGCGACACCGCATTATTACCGGGAAATGAACAGCATTTCCGAATTTCTGGCCCGCCGGGAGCAGGCGTTTTCGGAAATGAAAGAGGCCATAGCGGGGGACTTCCCCGGCTGGGAGAGGCGGATCTTTCTGGGCGCGGAGGTGGCGTATTACCCCGGCATCGCCCAGGACCCGGAGATCGAAAAACTGTGCATGGGCAGTTCCCGGTACTTCCTTCTGGAAATGCCGTTCTCCCGGTGGACGCCATCCGTCGTGCGGGACGTGAGCATGCTCATGACGTCGCGCGGGCTGCGCGTCATTCTGGCGCATCTCGAACGGTTCGAGCGTTATGCGGATCAGGAACTGCTCGATTCGCTTCTTGCGGAAGACGTGCTCGTGCAGATGAACTGTGAAGCACTGCTTTTCCGGGATATGAGGAAAACGGCGCTCGCCATGGTGAGCGGGGGACTTACGCAGATCCTTTCCACCGACGCGCACCGGCCCGAAAGACGCCCGCCCAATATGCGGGAGGCGCTGGAATTTCTGCGGAAGAAGCGCCTTTGGGGCGAGGCGGAACAGATACTGATGAATAACGCCGTCATTTACCGGGCGGCGATGGGAGATAAGGCAAGATGAGGAGAAGATCCGGTTTTCGGACAGCAGCAACGGTCATATGCATTATTCTGTTGGTGGGAGTTCTCGGCGGTCTGTTTTACTATGACCGTATGGTACAGCGCGCGCGGATCCGCCGTTCGGAAGCGATGAGTTTCGTCGAGGAATCGGACGCCGTGGAGAGCGCCGCGGAAGAGGCGGGATCCGAAGCGGAAGAGGCTGTCCCGACGGAGACGCCGACGCCCGAACCGACGCCGGAAGCGACGCCCGAGCCGATCACGACTCCGACGCCCACGGAAACGCCCACCCCGGAGCCTACGCCGGAACCTACGCCCGAGCCATACGTTCTCAAAGGGATAAGCCTGCGCGGCGATGATCTCAAGGAAGACGTCACGGGCCGTACCAGTACCATCGGGGTCTATCTTTCCCAACTGCTGGCTGCGGACTATGCGGATATTCCCGTGGAGGACAATACCTGGGAGATGTCCGGAACGCTTTCACAGATGGCGCTTGCCGGCGTCGACGCGTCGGAGATCGATAAGATCCTTGCGGAACATCAGGCAAAAGCGGAACTGAAGGATCTTACGGATCTGCAGCTTCGGGATGACGTGGCCGAGTTCTTTAAGGAACGGCAGGATACCGCCTTCCTTCCCATCCTGTGCATGGGATACTACGGCGGCTGGGCGCGCGATCCGCAGGAACTGGTCAAAGAGTACAGGCTGCTCCTTGCCACCTACGACGATCCCGATGAATACATCATTTACGGCGTCTGTCCTTACGTCTATACGGATATGGAAGCCTACGACAAAGCGCTCACGGACGCGTTCGGCGAGCATTACG
>JAFOIS010000220.1 GCA_017420605.1 Lachnospiraceae bacterium
ACATATCCGTATTACGGGTACCGTCTGGAACATCTGTACTGGGGCGACGGTTATGCGATCGGCACGGATATCCGGGATTCCGGCCGGTTTTACGTATGGGGCTATGACGAGGATATCTGTATCGACGCCGTCTTCAAAAAACTCGGTCCGAATGATCCGAGAAGGGTAAATGTCGTCGCGAATACGCGCGACGTGAACGGCAATTACGTACCGGAACTGCACGGCGGCTACGCATATGCGGACGTTGAGGAAGCCGTCCCCGGCCAGAGGGTCACGATCACCGCCGTTCCGTATTACGGCTATACGGTGGAAAAGATCGAGTGGGGCAACGGCGCCGTTATAGGTACGGATATCACAGAGGAGCACAGCTTCCTCATGTGGGATGAGCTGGGATCGGTCACGGTCGACGTCATGTTCCGGCAGACAGGCACGGTGAAGCCGGCCATCATTGACCAGCCGCAGCGCGCGGTCGTCCAGGAAGGCGACACCGCGGATTTCCATGTATTTGCCAACGGCCCTGCGCTCAGCTATAAATGGCAGTATAAGATCAGGGGCACTTCCACCTGGCGCGACTGCTCCTCCAAAACATACGGCTATAATACGCCGGATCTGCAGGTCGTCGGAGAACTGTACCGCGATGAGTACCAGTACCGCTGTATCGTCAGCACGAATTACGGGACCGAAACAGCCTCGGATCCTGCCGTGCTCCGCGTCTATGAGGCGGGCGCAGCGCCGCAGCATGTCAAGGTCATCGTCAGCGGAAGGGATCTGGACGGGGACTATGTCCCCGGCTCGGATACCGGCTGGGGCGAAGTCGACAAGGAATATGCTTTCCCGGGTGAAACCGTAACAGTGTCCGCTTATCCGTACTGGGGGTATTATCTGGAATCGATCCACTGGGGAGACGGGGAGCTCGTCGGCCCGGACATCACGGATACGAAGACCTTTACCATGTGGGACCGGGAGGAGGAAGTCGTCGTCGATATCACGATGCGGGAAATGGCGGACGACGGTCCGCGCGACCTTTCCACCTGGATCCTGACGAGAGACCTGGCCGGCAATGATATCAGCGAATTCGAGACAGGCGGCGAGATCATCCTGAGCAAGACCACGGCTTACCCCGGCGAGACCATTCATGTGACGGTGGTTCCGTATCCGGGATACCGCGCCTATAAGAAAGCCGTCTGGGGCGACGGCCTTACCGAAGGCTATGAAGTCAGCGACGACGGCACGTTCCTTGTATGGAACAAGCTGAAAAACATCTGTGTCGTCGGATATTTCCAGAAGCTCCCCGAGACGGAACTGAAGATCCTGAAGCAGCCGGAGGATACGGCCGTACTGGAATGGGAAACGGCATCCTTCACCGTCGCGGCACAGGGCGAAGACCTGCACTATCAGTGGCAGTATAAGATCAAAGGCACAAGCAGCTGGCATAACTGTACCGAGAATACAGAAGGTTTCAATACGTCGAACCTCCGGGTGCAGGCGGCTCCTTCGCGGGACGGTTATCAGTACCGGTGCGTCGTCACGGACGTGCTGGGCGACGAAGTGAAAACGAAGGCCGCGCTCCTTACGGTAGAGGAGAACGTCGCCAGGATCCTTACGGATCCGGAGGACGTGTCGCTCCAGAAGGGCGGTACGGCGTGGTTTATGGTCTCGGCGGACGGTATAGGCCTGACGTACCGGTGGCAGTATAAGATCGCGGGCACAGGTACCTGGCGCAACTGCTCCTCGAAGATGCAGGGCTATAATACGCCGGAACTCTACGTGGACGCGACGGTGGAAAGGAACGGGTATCAGTACCGGTGCGTGGTGACGGACGGGAAAGGTAATGAAGCAAAGTCCGCCGCCGCGACGCTGACGGTCCGGTCCGTGACTATCGAATCGGGTCCGTTCGACAGGACGATCACGGAAGGCGAGATGGCGTACTTTACCGTGTATGTGCAGGGCGATGACCTGATTTACAAGTGGCAGTACAAGATCGCGGGCACAGGTACCTGGCGCGACTGCTCGTCGAAGACGTGGGGCTACAACGGGCCTACGCTCGGCATAGAGGCAACGCCGGAAAGAAACGGCTTCCGGTACCGGTGTATCGTGACGGCCGGAAACGGGGAGACGGCCACGTCGGGGGACGCGCTGCTGACGGTGAAATCGTCTGTCGCGGAGATCATAACGGATCCGGATAACCAGACCATGATGGAAGGCGAGACAGCCGTCTTCTATGTCGAGGCGACGGGCAAGGGGCTTACGTACAAGTGGCAGTACAAGATCGCGGGCACAGGTACCTGGCGAGACTGCTCTTCGAAGTTCGACGGTTATAACTCGCCGGCCCTTTATGTGGAAGCGACGGCGGCCCGGGATGGTTATCAGTACCGGTGTGTCGTAACGGACCAGGACGGCAACGAGGCGAAGTCGAAGGGCGCGACGCTCACGGTCATCATACCTGAGCTCGTGATCACGTCGGATCCGTCGGACGTGACGGTATCCGAAGGCAGTACGGCTTACTTTGCGGTAGCGGCCAGCGGAGCCGGCCTCAGTTATAAGTGGCAGTATAAGATCGCAGGCACGTCCACATGGCGCGACTGCTCGTCGAGTTTTGCGGGTTATCATTCGGCGGAGCTTGCGGTTACTGCGACGGCGGCCCGGAACGGCTTTGCGTACCGGTGCGTCGTGACCGACCAGTACGGGAATTCGGAAAAATCGGCCGGCGCGGTCCTCACTGTCTCGTAAAGGACCGGAAAGACCTGAAAATACTAAAGAAATACGGAGAAGATTTTTATGACGACACGGGAAGCAGTAACGGAGATCATGAAGAGGATCAAGCCCACAAAGAACCTGGAGAATGTGCAGGATATCGTGGAGGGAGGCTATATCGACTCCTTTGAGCTGATGACCCTCATTGCCACGCTGGCCGACGAATGTCACGTCGATATCTCGATCGACGAGATCGTTCCGGAGAACTTCAACTCGCTGGACGCCATCGCGAAGATGGTCGATACGCTGCGTGCGAAGCATGGCTGAAGGAGTAAGGCATGAAAGCGGACAGAATGTATCACAGCATACGGCTCCTGCTGTGCCGTACGGCCGTAAAGCGGGCGAATTATCTGCGGAAGCACGATTTGCTCGGCGCGATCGGGGAGAACTGCCGGTGGGGCCCGTGGCGGCTGCCGCTGTATCCCAAACTGATCAGGCTGGGCAACAACGTCGTCGTTCATAAAAAGGCCGTGTTCGTAACGCACGACATGCTGAACCGGTTTCTTGCCGTGGCTTATCCGGAGAAGGATTTCGGTTCGCCGGAGCGGATCGGCTGCATCGAGGTAAAGGATAACGTGTACATCGCGATGCGCACCTACATCCTGACGAACGTCAGGATCGGCAGCAACTGCGTCATTACCGCAGGCAGCGTCGTCACGTCGGACATTCCGGAGAACTCGATCGCGACCGGCAATCCCGCTAAGCCTGTGGGCCGGTTCGATATGTTCGCGGCGCTCCGGGCGATGGGAAAGAGCGGCACGAAGCGGTTCCGGAACCAGGAACTGCCGGACGAGATCTGTGAAGAGGAATGGAAGAAGTTCTATCACCGGCACGACGGCGTATGAGATGCTCCGTCTGTTTTGAAAAAATAACTTACTGGGACTGAAAGAAGAATGAGTGAAAAAAGAGTGTCGGTCACCGGCCTCATCAGAGAATACGCGCGAAGGCAGCCTCAAAAGACCGCCCTGGTCATTCATGACCGGGCGGTCTCCTATGGGGAGTTTTACGGGAGAATCAGCACGGCGGCGGCTTTCCTGTCTTCGCGCGGCGTAAAAGAGGGCACGCACGTGCTTACGGTCGCCTGCCCGGAACTGGAATACATTGTCTGCGAATATGCGATCCTGGGCCTCGGCGCCGTGAACATCCCGTCGGAGAACCGGATCCCCGCCGGCCGCCTTGCCGAGATCGCGGACGCGGTGGACGCGGAACTGGTCCTGTCGCCGGAAAAGCCGGACTGCGGCGTTTTGTGGATCCCCTACAGCGGCGTGGAGATGGATCCCGCAGAAGATGACAGCTGGGAGCCCGCCGGCATAACCGACGCATGCTCGGAGATCATTTTCACGACCGGCACGACGGGAAAATCCAAGGGCGTCATGCTTTCTTCGCACTGCCTCGAGACCTACCTTGCGGCGATCAATCCGACGTTCCGGCTGGAAAATGATTCCGTTTTCCTTGTAACGACGCCGCTCAATCACGTCGGCGGCCTGCACCGGATCCATCAGTGCATGTCGGTCGGCTGCACGGCGGTCCTTCTGGACGGCATCAAGAACCTGAAAGCGTTCTTCCGTTCCATTGAAGAGTACGGCGTCACCCATACGTATCTGCCGCCGGCATCCGTCAAGCTGCTGCTTACGCTCGCGAAAAAGGAACTGGCGGCATTGGACGGAAAGCTGCAGTTCATCTATACGGCGTCCGCGCCGTTCCCGACGGCCGATATCGAGACGCTGATGCAGCTTCTGCCGCATACACGGCTCCATCAGGGGTACGGAAGCAGCGAGACCGGAAGCATCTGCAACTGCCAGTACAACGCGCCGGGCGAGACGATCAACAGTCTCGGAAAGCCGTACGACTGCGTCGAAGTCGTCCTGCACGATGAAAACGGAAACGTGATCACGGAGCCGAACACCGAAGGCTTTATCCGCTCGCGCAGCAGCATGAACATGCTCGGCTACTATAAAGAGCCGGCCCTGACGGCGGACGTTCTCCGGGACGGTTTCATATACAGTCACGACCTCATGTTCTTTGACGAACAGGGGGAACTGCATTTTGCGGGCCGCGGCGACGACGTCGTCAACATCCGCGGTTTCAAGGTGGCGCCGACCGAGATCGAGGACGCCGCGCAGCGGTTCGATGCGGTCGCGGACTGCGCGTGCGTGCCGTACGACGACCCCGCGGTCGGAAAAGCGCTGAAACTGTACGTCGTAATGCGGAAAGGCTGTCCGTTCCGGATCGAAGAGATCGCGGACTTCCTTTCGGAGAAACTGGAGGCATACAAGATCCCGCGGCAGATCCTTTGCATCCCCGAGATACCGAGGACGTTCAACGGGAAGGTCGACCGCAGAAAACTGCAGCACATTGGTTAAGATGGCATGAATAGTTCAAGGGCACACAGGCTGATGACGCTGAAGATCCGTCCGCTGTACCTTATGGCGACGCTTCCGGGGCTGTATTATCTGGCGAATCTCATCCGGCTGATGAATATCAGCATGCTGCCGTATTACCTTTTTATGGCGGCGGCGGGCGTGGCAGGCCTGGCATATGCGCTGGGGCAGAAGAAATACAACGTGACGTATCTCGTTCTGTTTTTTACCGCCTATATCGTCACGCTGGCTTTTAACTGGCTGATCGTCCGGAACAACTCGATCAGTACGATCGCCAGCAACTTCCTTCTGCTCGGGATCGCGCTGCTCCTTCTTCTCGATCTGCACAGCCTCAAATTCGGCGCCTTCGTTTTTTATACGTCCGCAGTCATGATCCTCTATCGGATGTTCACGAGCGGAAGGCGGCGGATCCTCACCAGCAGCGCAAACTATATCTCGATCGCGATCCTCCTGCCCTGCGCCCTGTATTACATGGCGCTGGAAAAGGAAAAGGGGGAAGTAAGGTTCATAGACCTGCTTCCGGCGGTGATCGCGTTCAATATCTCCATCATGGCGGAAGGCCGCGGCGGCATTCTTTCCTGCCTGGTCCTCCTGATCGCCATGCTGCTCCTGCATATGCGGACGCTGGCGGAAGGACGCAAAAGACGGACGGTCATCTTTGTGCTGATCTTTCTTCTTGCAGCCGTGATCCTGTATATGCGCAACTTCAGTCTGGTCGACACGTTCCTCGGGCTCGGAAAATACAGAAACCGCGGTATCAGCACCAACGGGCGCATGACCCTCTGGAGGAGCTATTACGAGGGGATCCGGGAGTCGGCGGCCTACATCCTGTTCGGGGGACCGGTCAACAGGATCCAGGCAACGGCCAATTACGGGGGCAATACCCACAACAGCTTCATTCAGCTGCATGCGTATAACGGGCTCGTCATGCTGCTCATCGTCGCCATCGCGTCGGTGCGTGCGGCGGTCTCCTATATCCGGGAGAAACAGTTTATTACCCTTACGGTCCTTCTGGTGATCATTCTCCGGGGAATGACGGACAAATACATTTTCGGCCAGTACGGCATGCCGATCTTTCTTTTCCTCATTCTGGCGCCCATGGTGAGGCTCCGGAGGAGAGGAGCCCCTTCGGCCGGGACAGATGCGGTGCGTCCTGACGGGAACGGGGAGAGAGAGGCTTACGCTTCGTGAAGGAGAAGAGCGTGAAGAATACATACGATAGAAAAGACGCCTGCTTTATCTGCGTCTCGCCGTACCAGGTGATCGGCGCGATCAGTATCGTGTCGGGGCGGAAGCTGCGGGCGGATCTTTATCTTTCCGGTACGTTCCCGGGCTATGATACGATCGCGGAGCGTCTCCGGAAATATCCTCTTTTTGAAAACGTCTATGCGATCGACCTTGCGTCCCTTGGGCTGCTCGGAAAAATGAGGGCGGTCCGGGAGACCATCCTTGCGGGAGATACGGTGCGCCGGATCGTGCCCGCGGACGTTTCCTACGGCGCCTGCTATCTGACGTCCCGCGCTTCGCTCAAGTCCGCCATCCTGAAGGTCCTGCTCGAGAGGAACCCGGAGATGACGCGCGTCTTTTTCGAAGACGGGCTGGGCACCTATTCCGAGCGGGCGAATCTCCTTTTCGTAACGAAGAAGCGGAAGCGCCTGGAGAAGTTCCTCGGCTGGCATAACGACGATCCGGACAGAACGGTCATTATGGCGAATCTTCCGGAACTGGTACAGTACCCGGCACCTTACGACCATCGTCCGGTCGAGCAGATGCCCCGTCTTACGCTGGACTAGGAAAACCGGAAGATGCTCGAAGACGTCTTCTCCGTGCCGGCCGACGGCGCGATCAGCGAGAAATACATCATTTTCGATACGAAACGGCATGCGCCGAATTTCCTTACGCCGGAAGAGATGGAACTCCTCGACGACTGCTACGACGTAACGATGCGCTGTGCCGGCCGGGAGAATACCATTCTCAAGCCGCATCCGAGAAGCACCGAAGAAAGCCGCTGCGACATCCGGGTCTACAAGAACGGGGGCCTTCCCATGGAAGTGCTCTACGCGTCGATGGCGGGACTGGAGAAGCGCGTTCTGGTCGCCTATGTATCCTCCGCCGTCTTTACGCCGAAGATCCTGTTCGACGCGGAGTCGTATGTGGTCTGCCTGCACCGGATCGTGAGAAATAAGATCGTCAGCGGGAATTTTGAAAGCATTTACGAAAAGTTCCGCAATACCTACCGGCATCCGGAACGCGTTTCGGCGCCGGAGTCGCTCGAAGAACTCGAAAAGATACTGCGGAAGTTCAGAGAAGCAGAGAATGAGTGATAACAATACCAAAGCCCTGAAATCCGGTTCATGGTATATCGTATCCAGTTTCCTGGTACGCGGGATGGCGCTGATCACGACGCCGATCTTTTCGCGTCTTCTTTCAAAGGAACAGTACGGCGATTACAGCAACTTCCATTCCTGGCTCAACATCATCACGATCGTTGTGACCATGCGGATGGAGGCAAGCCTGATCTCGGCCAAATTCGACTATAAGGACGATCTTCCGAAATACAACCGCTCGATGATCGCGCTGCTTACAGTCGTTACGGTCATCTGGACGGCGGTCCTGAATATCTTTTCCGGCTTCTTTACGACGCAGATGGGCATAAGCCTCTTTTATGCCAATATGATCATGGTCTACAGCTTTTTCCATGCCGTGATCAATATCTTCCAGATGAACGAAAGATACCATTACCGGTATAAAAAATCGGTGATGGTCGCACTCATCGTGGCATTCTCGACGACGCTCACGTCTATCCTGATGGTCCTTTTCATGAAGGACCGGCTCACAGGCCGGGTCGTGGGCAGCATCCTTCCGGTCGCCGCGATCGGCCTCGCCCTGGTGTTCGTGTTTTTCCGCAGGAAGAGAAGCATCGACGTATCCTCCTGGCCATATACGCTCCGGATCGCCATCCCGTATGTGCCGCATCTTCTTTCCCTGTCCGTGCTCAATTCCGTGGACCGGATCATGATCACCCGCATCTGCGGCAGCGCGGACAACGCGCTCTATACGATCGCCTATTCCTGCGGGCATATGGTCAATATCCTCATGACAGCCATCAACAGCGCCTACGCGCCGTGGCTCGGGGATAAGCTTCATGACGGGGAGGAACACGAAGTCCGGCGCTTTTCGAAGTATTACATGATCGGCTTTTCCCTGCTGGCTGTCGGGCTTATGCTGCTTGCGCCGGAGATCCTGCGCATCATGGGACCGAAAAGCTACCAGGCCGCAAAGTACGTCATGCCGCCCGTGGCGACGGGGTGCGTGTGCCAGTTCCTGTATACGCAGTACGTCAACCTTGAGCAGCTGAAGAAAAAGACAGCCGGCATGGCGTTCGCTTCCGTCGCGGCGGCGCTTCTCAACTACATTCTGAACGCGATCTTTATTCCGAAATTCGGATACGTCGCGGCGGCATACACGACGCTGGCCGGTTATCTGTTTTTACTTATCGCACATATGTTCCTGGTCCACAGGATCGGGCTCGGCAAGGTCTACGACTACCGGTTCGTCCTGGGACTTGCGGCCGTCATGATCGGCGTCTGCGGCGGCGTCAGCCTTCTTTATACGCATACGCCGGCCAGATACGGCGCGGTCGCCGTTCTTGCGGCGGCGCTGGGCTATATCGTCTGGCGCAACCGCACGATCGCGAAAAAACTGGTCAAGCGGATCATCAAGTGACGGCGGCATGAGGATGGATCGTATGGAAATGTGGGAGAGATCCTTCCGGCTGGAGACGAGCCGGAGCGATCTGAACGGCATATGGAAACTCAGCGCATTCTTTGAGATCACGCAGGAGATGGCCAACGAGCACTGCCGCGCGCTGCGCGTCGGCCGGGACGATCTGGCGGAAAAAGACCTGACCTGGGTCCTTTTCAAGACGGATATCGCGGTGGACCGCTATCCGCGCCTCGGGGAGACGGTCACCGTCGAGACGTTTACCAAGAAGCGGTTCATGCATTTTCTGCCGCGGTATTATATCGTAAAGGACGCGGAAGGAAACGCGGTCGCGAAGGCGGGGTCACTCTGGGTCCTGATGGACAGAACGACGCGGAAGAGCGTATCGCCGGAGACCTACGGCATCGCGATCCCCGTATCGGATAAGGAAGCGCCGGTCAGGCTCTTTACGCAGCAGCCTAAGCGCTCCGGGGAAGGCACGGCCCGGGAAGTGCGTCCGCAGTATTCGGATATCGATTTCAACGGGCACGTCAACAACATCCGGTATATCGACTGGCTCTGCAACGACCTCGGTATAGAGCGGATGAGGGAGATGGAGATCAGCACGCTTTCCGTCAGTTACAGTCATGAGGTATTGCCGGAAGACGCGCTTCGGAATAAACTGGTCATCGAGGGGGAGAATTTCCAGTACAGCGGTGACTGCGGCGAAAAGCCGATGTTCTATATGACAGGCACATTAAGAAAGAAAGGAAAATAAAAATGAAAACACTATTTCTGATCACGGCCAGGGGCGGAAGCAAGGGGATCCCGAGAAAAAACATCCTGGATTTCTGCGGGAAGCCGCTCATCTGCTGGAGCATCGACGCGGCAAGACGCGTCACCTCCGATGAAAACATCTGCGTGTCGACGGACGATCAGGAGATCATCGACGTCGTGGAAAGCTACGGCCTCAAGGTGCCGTTTGTCCGTCCGGCGGAGTACGCGACCGACACCGCGAGCCATAACGACGTGATCGTGCATGCGGTCAAATGGTATCAGGAACACGGCATCGATTACGATACGACGTTCCTTCTGCAGCCGACGTCTCCTTTCCGCAGAAAGGAAGACCTCGAGCGGGCGATGGAGCTCTACGATCCGTCGATCGACGAGGTCCTCGGCGTCACGAAACTGGCGAACCCGTTCACGCTCATGCATCACGTGGAAGGGGAAGAGTTCATCGAGCCGGCCTTCGCGAAACTGAACGGCACCTACATCCGCCGCGCCATCGCGCCGACGATCTACGAGAACACGGGCTCCATCTACGTCATCAACAACAAGGCGCTTCTGGAGTACGGCCTCTACCGCTTCAAGAAGATCCGGCCCTGCGTGATCCCGACGCTCTACGGCGTGGACATCGACACGCTGGACGACTGGGCCTACGCGGAATTCCTGTACAAGACGGGAAGGATCACGGAACTGTAAAGAGAAGAAATACGGGCTGCTGCACGGGGTACGTGCAGCGGCCATTTTTGTTTTCAGTGCATATGATTGTACTATACTAAAGCCATCCGCAAATATGACGAGCGTTTCAAGAGTGGGTTGGGCATTGTCTGGAGGGGCAGCATCATGACGAAAAAGACGATCCGGAACAAACTGTTGGTAGTGGCAGCGGTGATGACAGTGGTGCTGCTGTGGAGTGTGGCAGTGTTTGCGGAGGACAGCATTATTGCTTCCGGTTCCTGTGGCGAAAGTGTTAATTGGACACTGACAGAGGACGGGATTCTGACAGATTACGGCAATGGGGCAATGGAAGATTATC
>JAFOIS010000221.1 GCA_017420605.1 Lachnospiraceae bacterium
CGATGGTGGTCTTCAGGTCATGGAAAAGGGCGATTCCATCGTCTTCCTGCGCAAGATCGTAAAAGGCGGCGCGGACAAGAGCTACGGCATACAGGTCGCAAGGCTGGCCGGGCTGCCGGAGGCGGTCCTCGTACGCGCCCAGGATCTCGTATCACAGCTTTCGGACGCGGATATCACCGATACGATCCGCAAGGAAGCCGGAACGAAGAAGAAGGCGAAAAAGGCGATCCATTACGACGACGTCGACCTTATGCAGATGTCGCTCTTCGATACGACGACCGACGAAAGCGTGCTCGGCGAGCTGGAAGCGCTCGATATCGGAAACCTGACGCCCGTGGAGGCGCTGAACATTCTGTACCGGCTGCAGAACAAGCTGAAAAACCGCTGGAGGGTAGGACCGGATGCCTGAAATAAGACAGCTTTCAAAAGAGACGATCGACCGGATCGCGGCGGGCGAATGTATCGAGCGGCCGGCCGCCGTCGTGAAGGAACTCGTGGAAAACGCGATCGACGCCGGCGCGCACGCCGTCACCGTCGAGATACGGGAAGGCGGCAGCGCCATGCTTCGCGTTACGGACGACGGCTGCGGTATCGCACCGGATGAAGTCCGCTGCGCTTTTCTTCCCCACGCGACGAGCAAGCTTACGCAGGCGGAGGATCTTTCCCATATCCTGACCCTCGGGTTCCGGGGAGAGGCACTTTCCTCGATCGCCGCAGTGAGCAAGACGGAAATGATCACCAAGCGGGCGGAGGATGCCGCGGCGACCCGTTATACCGTATGGGGCGGCGCGGAGCAGTCGCTGGAAGAAGTCGGCGCGCCGGACGGTACGACCGTGATCGTGCGGGATCTTTTCTACAATACGCCGGCCCGCCTGAAGTTCCTCCGGACGTCCATGACGGAGGCCGCCCATATCGGGTCCCTCATGGAAATGATGGCATTATCGCATCCGGAGATCGCTTTCCAGTTTTTGTCGGGCGGACAGGCAAAGCTCATGACGAACGGGAGCGGGTCGCTCCGCGACGTGATCTACGCCGTATACGGGCGCTCGGTGACGTCGGAACTCCTTCCGGCGGAAGGGGAGGAAGGCGCGGTCCGGATATCCGGATTCATCGCGAAGCCTTCCGTGATGCGGAGCAACCGGCAGTTTGAGAATTATTTCATCAACGGAAGATACGTAAAGAACGCAGTGATCAGCCGGGCGGTGGAAGAGGGGTACAGCGGCCGCCTGATGCAGCGGAGTTATCCGTTCACGTGCCTTGTGATCTCGATCGATCCGGAGGAGATCGACGTGAACGTTCATCCGGCCAAGATGGAGGTGCGTTTCTCCGATGAGCAGGCCGTATACCGGGCGGTGCGTGCGGCAGTCCGCAGGACGCTCGATCAGAGCGTTATGATCGTGCCCGCGGAAATGGATGAACGACCCCGGCGCGTCACGACGGCGCAGGAGCGGAAAGAAGCTTACCGCGAAGCCGCCGAGCCGTTCGAGAAACAGTATAAAAGCAGCCTGGTGAAGGAAGAGGGAAGCTACGGCATCACGCCGTCCGGTACGCCTTCGCTGCCGGCGCGTGCGGAGATCCGGGAGGCGGAGCAGCTGACGTTCCTTTCGCCGGAAGAAAAAGACCGGCGGCGTATCATAGGACAGGCCTTCGGCACCTACTGGCTCTGCGAATACCGCGGCGAGCTTCTTGTCATCGATCAGCACGCCGCGCACGAGAAGGTCCTTTACGAGCGCTTTATGAAACAGTATGCGGCCTCGGAGATCATTTCCCAGCCGCTGCGTCCGGCGGTGATCTTCACCGCTTCCAGCCGCGAAGAGGAAGTGCTCGCGGCGTGCGGCGAGGCATTTACGGCCTTCGGGTTCATGATCGAGCCTTTCGGCGAAAGGACGTATAAGATCTCGGCCGTTCCCTATAACTTCGGAAATATTCCCGCGGAGCGGCTGCTCCGGGAGATCCTGGACAGGGCGGAGTTCGACCTTTCGAAAAAGGAACTGCCGGCCTATGTCCACGCGATCGCGACGGAAGCCTGCAAGGCGGCCGTAAAGGGCGGCGACGTGCTGGATCCGTCGGAAGCGGAGACGCTGATCGGCGAGCTGATGACGCTTGACGATCCGTGGCATTGCCCGCACGGCAGGCCGACCGTCATCCGTTTTACAAAACAGGAATTCGAGAAGAAGTTCAAGAGGATCGTATGATGGCAAAGCCAGCGCTTGTCGTGATCGCCGGCGCGACGGCCACGGGAAAATCGGATACGGCGATAGAGGCTGCGAAGCGGATCGGCGGAGAGATCGTCTCCGCCGACTCCATGCAGGTATACCGCGGGATGGATATCGGCACCGGCAAGGTCATGCCGCAGGAGATGCAGGGCGTTCCGCATCATCTCATCGACGTATGCGGGCCCGATGACGCCTACGACCTTGCACGCTATGCCGCCGATGCGTCGGAGGCGATCCGGGGGATCCTGGAACGCGGCAGGATCCCGATCCTCTGCGGCGGTACCGGGTTCTATATCCAGGCGGTCACGAAGGGGATCGCGTTCGACGAGGCTTCCCCTTCCGAGGACCTCCGCAAAGAACTTCTGGAAGAAGCGAAGACGGAAGGGAACGAAGCGCTGCACCGGCGTCTTTGCGAAGTGGATCCGGTCTCTGCCGCGGCGATCCATCCGAATAACGTGAAGCGCGTGATCCGCGCACTCGAGTATTACAGGC
>JAFOIS010000222.1 GCA_017420605.1 Lachnospiraceae bacterium
ACTTCTTGCGTTCATGAGCGGAAGATAAACGCATTTGGCCGGCACGTGGGGTGCCGTCTCTTGCCCGGAGGCCGGCTTTCTGTTACGATATAGAGGGAAGACGGGCGGCCCGCGGCAAGGCGGGGTAAACGGCCGTCTTCGGGATATGTTTTCTGAGGACAGGAAAGACCATGAAAAGAATCGATAATCCGGAAGATAAGATAAAGAAGAAAAACTGGGGGCTGTGGGTCCTTCTCGGGTTCATTGCCTTTATCATCATCGCGGTCTACGCGGTGTTCCTGTTTTTCTACTCCAAAACGGTCTACCAGCGCGAGCGGAAAATGACGCCGGAGGCGTCGGTGTCTTCGATCCAGGAAGCGGCTTCGGAAGCGGAGGCCGCCGCCGCGGAAAGAGGCGAGATCGTGGTCGGCCTTACGATCGAGGAAGAGGAAGCGGCGCGCCGTGCGATGCTTGTTACGGTCGATCCGCTGCCGCTCGACCAGATGGATGACACCTACAATATCCTGCTGATCGGTGTCGACCGCCGTGACCGGAGCTGGAACGGCAACTCGGACACGATGATCCTCATTACCCTGAACAATACCAAGAAGGTCATGTACATGACGTCGTTCATGCGTGACCTTTACGCGGACGTGCCCGACTGGGGCATCCGGAAAATGAACTTCGCCTACGCGATCGGCGGCGGCGCGCTGCTGTCGAAGGTGCTCGAACAGAACTACGGCGTCAAGATCGATAACTACGCCGCGGTCGACTTCATGGGCATGCAGAACATCGTGGACGTCATGGGCGGCATCGATATGGAGATCGCGGATTACGAGCTGCCGGCCATGAAGACCGTGGGGATCACGACCGCCGGGCAGCATCATCTGAACGGCGAGCAGGCGCTGACCTATTCCCGGATCCGGCATTACGGCAATTCGGACTTCGAGCGTACGAACCGCCAGAGAGACGTCCTCATCGCGCTCATGGACAATGCCCGGAACATGACGTTCTCGCAGCTGATCAAAGCGACGGACGCGGTCCTGCCGAACGTGATCCACAACCTGCCGCAGCGGACGGTACTTCTGCAGCTGCCGAAGGTCCCGACGTACCTTTCCTATGAATTGTCCGAGCTCCGCATTCCGGCGGACGGCACCTATCACGTCGTGGAGGAGATCCTGATCCCCAACGATATCAACGAAACGATCAAGGACCTGCGGTTCACGCTCTACAGCGTTACGGATCAGTAAGCCTGTCATGCGGGCGCAAAAGAGGCGTCCGCGGACCGGCGCATCTTTGATCGGGAGGAACGAAGCGGCATGACATCCAGAGAACGCGTACACGCGATGTTCCGCGGGGAACTGAAAGACGGCTTCTGCATGAGTATCGGCGGCATGGCCAACGATAACATGAGCGCCTATGCCTACGCGAAGCTTCTGCGTTACCTCGGGATGGACAGGCCGCTCTATATCTACGACCTCCTCCAGAATATCGCGCAGCTCGATCCGGAGGTGATCGGCCGCCTCGGCGGAGATTTCGTACACGCCCAGCGGCCGAAATACCGGTTCAACCAGGACCAGAAGCTCTGGAAGCCGGGAACGCTCCGGGACGGCACGCCCTGTTATTACGCTTCGGAATACGATCCGAAGGACGACGGCAAAGGGAACCTCATCATTGAAATGGACGGGATGCCGTACGCGAAGATGCCGAAAAACGGTCTTTATTACGACATCATCGCAAGCCCCCTTGCGGATGTGGAAGATCCGGAGGAGCTCCGCCTCTTCCATCCGGCCGTGCCGATGAGCGACGAGGACGTATCCTGGACCGCCGGGGAGATCCGGCGCCTTTTCGAGACGACCGACAAGGCCATCGTCCTCAACTTCGCGGGCCAGCTCGTGGAGCAGGGCCAGCGCGATTTCGGCTTTGAATCCTTCTATTACAATCTTGCCGCGGAGCAGGAGCTCATGCACGCGTATTTCCGCATGATCACGGACGTGTACATGTCGAACCTCTCCCGGATCCTCGCCCTTGCCGGAGACATGGTCGACGTCGTCTGGTTCTGCGACGATATGGGCACCCAGAAGGCGCTTCAGTTCGGGATCCCGATGTACATAGAAATGATCCGGCCCTACGAGAAGGAAATGTGGGACTTCGTCCATGCGCACTATCCGCACATAAAGATCCTGTTCCACTGCTGCGGCGCCATTTTCGACCTCATTCCGCACCTTATCGGGACCGGCGCGGACATGCTCAACGTCCAGATCAGCGCGGACGGGATGGACCCGCAGCGCCTGAAGGATACTTACGGTAAGGACGTCATTTTCTGGGGCTGCGGCGTGGATACGCAGCGTCTGCCGCAGATGAAGACGAAAGAGGAGATCCTCGGACACGTCCGGCGCCTCGTGGACGTATTTTCGAAGGGCGGCAGGTATGTATTCTCGCAGGTCCACAATTTCCAGGCCGATACGGCGCCGGAGACGATCTGCGCGATCTATGATATGGTACGGGAAATAAGAGACGCACGGGAAAGATAGCAAATGGTTTTTCAGTCATCCGAAGATCTGCACGGTGAAAGAAAAGGGGATCTGCCATGAAAAAGAACGTCCGGCTCCGGCGGTTTGCAGCGCTGCTTTGTATCCTGATCATCGTACTTCCCGCGATACCTGTCTTCGCGGAGCCGACCGTGGCGCTGACCTTCGACGTCAACGGTCACGGAGAGATCAATATCTCCGGTTTTACGTATAAGACCTACACGATCGAGATCCCGAAGGACAGCGTGTTCGGTTCGGTGAGCAGCTGGAGCGTGGTCGACCAGGGTGGGGAGTATTCGTTCGACGGCTGGTGGACGGACCCGGTGTACGGCGAGAAATTCATCGAAGGCGTGCCCATCGCCTCGGATTTAAAGCTGTACGCGCACTGGCATACGCATACGCTCACCATTACGGGGGATCCGGCCCATGGTACGGTCACAATCGACGGAATGACGGTCACCGGTCCGACGACTCTGCACTACTGCGATGGCCGGACGGCGACCGTTAAGGCGACTGCCACAGCCTACGGCTATGATTTCTGGGGTTGGATGGACGGCGACGGCAAGACGATAACGGTCGACAACCCGTTCATCATTTCCTTCGGCAGCGGGTATGCGGATAACCGGTACCTCGAAGTCGATTTTCGCTGCGGGCACTATGATCTTGTCCATGTAAGCGGGAAGCTTCCGACCTGTGAGAAAGAAGGGATCGTCGAGCACTGGGAATGCCCGACCTGCGGAAAGTATTTCTATACCAAAGAGGATATTTTTACGAATCCCAAGTATGCAGCTCCTTCGGATGTGATCCTGCCGAAAACGGGGCATTCCATGACCTATTACGCGAAGGTGGACCCGACCTGCACGACGGACGGCATGACCGAACATTACGTATGCTCGGAGTGCCACAGGTGCTTCTATGACGCCGCAGGCACACAGGATGCCGGCTCGAGCCACGAGGCGCTCATTCTCAAGGCGACCGGGCATAAATGGGAAGAAAAGGGTACGGTCACGAAACAGCCGACCGAGACAGAGGAAGGGGAGATGACGTATCACTGCGTCAACGACCCGTCGCATACGAAGACCGAACCGATCCCGAAGCTGACGCCGTCGCCGACGATCACGCCGGAAGCGGTGCCGTCCACGGTGCCGGCGATCCCGACGGGCGCGGAGACGCCGACGCCGACGGTCACCGCAGCGCCGTCTCCGACAGGGACGGGAAGCTCCGCCGAAAGCATCGCGCCGACCGAAACGCCGAAGGTCATAAACGGCGGCGGCAGCGCGGAAAAGAACTCGGCCTTCCGGACCTTCATGGCGAAATACTGGGCGATCCCGGTGCTCTGCCTGATCATCATGGTCCTCCTCGTCCTGATCGGGATCGTGCTTGGCCGTATGCGGAGATGACAAATAAGAAAAGAGGGACTTGAAAATGCTGGATCTCATCATCAGAAACGTACAGATCACGGACGGAAGCGGCAGGGCGTCGTATATCGGCGACGTGGGCGTTTCGGACGGGAAG
>JAFOIS010000223.1 GCA_017420605.1 Lachnospiraceae bacterium
GATGTCCGGGTCGCCGGCATAGTCCCCGAGGGTATAGGGCGGAACGGTCGCCTGACCGTCCGCGGCCTCCGCCGTCACCTCCCGGTCGAATTCATGATTGCCCAGGCACACGGCGTCATAGTGCATATAGTCGAGATACGCGCGCATCGAGGCGCCGCCCGTCAGGTTCGAGACGGGCGTTCCCTGATAGATGTCGCCGCCGTCGAGAAGAAGTACGTCGTCGTATTCCCCGGACGCGCGGATGTCGCCGATCACCTGCGCAAGATAGGCGAGCCGGTACTGGAAGGTGTCCGGATCGCCCGTGGAGGCGTCGATGAGACACCCGTGGATGTCCGTCGTCTCGATCACGAGGACCCGGACCTCCCGTGCCTCTTCCGGCGATACGTCCTGTTCCTCCGCCGCCGGCTGCGCCTCCGGACTGTCCGTCGATTCCGCGCTTTCGGTTCCGGCGCTGTCCGCTGCGTCCGGCGCTTTTGGCGTCTTCTTCGCGCAGCCTGCAAGGCACAGGATCAGAAAGAGACATAAAAGAAGTTTAAGATACCGTCTTCTTTTC
This sequence comes from Lachnospiraceae bacterium, assembly GCA_017420605.1. GTDB lineage: Bacteria > Bacillota > Clostridia > Lachnospirales > Lachnospiraceae > Chordicoccus. The sequence goes on from JAFOIS010000223.1 coordinate 554, forward strand.
ATAATAAAAAAACATTCCGGGTATTGCGCCGTTTACAAAATTATACACAATATCCCGCTTCTCTGAAATACGGAAGTACATGCTTTTTCGGCATATCCCGGCGCCGGACCAAGGCTCTTTCAGCCGGCGTGCCGGTGTTCTTTCCGGTACTGCGCCGGAGAGCAGCCCAGGATATCATGGAAGCACCGGATAAAGTAGTTCACGGTATTGAAGGCGAGCGACTCCGCGATCTCCCGCACCGGCATGTCCGTGGAAAGCAGAAGGACCCTTGCGCGTTCCACTTTCGCTTCGCAGATGTACCGGTTGATCGAACGCCCCGTCTCCTTTTTGAATTTGTCGCTCAGGTAATACTCCGTATATCCGGCCAGCGCCGCAAGGTCGGCGATCCGGATCTTCCGGTCGAGGCTCAGCTCGATGTAATCGCAGCACTTCTGGACGGCGAGCGAATAGTCGGGATTCGAACGGAGGTGGTGCACCCGGTAGATGAACTCGTGGTACATGGCGTGCGCCAGGGCGTACAGTTCGCCGGAGTCCCGGCAGTCCTCCGCGGCCTGGATATACGAATCGCCCAGCGGATAGGCGACCTCCGGCGACAGCCCGCCCTCCATCGCGGCGCGGCTTACCAGCGTCGTGAAAACGACGATGCTGGTCTTCATCTGCCTGAGCGGGTCCTGCCCCCGGACCGGCACGCCCGGGCTGAGTCCGCTGCTGTTCTGCAGGATGCGCTGATAGCTGATATCCCCGGTGCGCACCATCCGGAGCAGCGCGCGTTCCGACATATAAACGGCATTGCGGTCCCGCATCTCTCCGCCTTCCGCCGGATCCGCGTCTCCGCGCTCCCGCTCTCCGGCGCGTTCCGCCCCCAGGGATTCCCCCTGCAGCGACTCCACGCCCAGACGCTCGCCGGTCAGGGTGTTGTGCACCATGATGACGTAATGGGTAAAGATCGCGTAGGCCATGACCGGAAGTTTCGGAAGGAACCGGAAAAGCGCGGCCGCCCAGTCGGCGTTCTCCCGGCTCGTAAGATACGGCCCCAGCACCGTGCGCAGCTGCCGCTCGTCCGGCATGCTGTAAAAGACCGGCCCGATGACGAAAATGAGATCCCGGTCCCGCTCGGTCTCGAAGGTGACGGCCCACTGCATGCCGATCGGCGATCCGAGGATGAACGGCAGCGTGCGGCTGCGGTCTTCGGCGGCTCTCACGGCTTTTTTCATGCCTCCCAGCATCCGGAAAGCGTGCTCCAGTACATGCCGCTCTTCCGCAGGGCAGGAGGTATCGACAAAAGTTCCGTCATTTTTATAACACCAGACATAAAGCTTCTCGCTTGCGGGGAGCAGGCTCTCCAGAAGGAGAAGGTTCTTCTCTCCGGCCGTCATTCTGTTTTCCATGCGGAACGCCTCCTTTTGTTCTATAATGTCAGTGTAGCACAGCAGGTTCCACGCGCATACAAGTTTCACGAATTTTTGTAACTTTTTCCCACTTATTGCATTTACGCCCTCTCCCCGCTTTTCTTACAATGATGGAGGATCGCAAAAGCGAATCACTTCCATTGAAAAAGAAAAGGAGCAGAACTATGGCAACGGAAAAACTTACCTCGAGTCAGCTTGACGGCGTCGCGTACCGCCGCGCGAAACTGTGGCAGATCATCCTTGTGGCTTTCAACGCCTTCAACGGCATGGCCATGTATTTCCTCATCGGGCTCGCGTCCTATTCGGCCAGCATCGGCTACGGCATCGCGACGCTCGTCGTGGGCGGCCTTCTTACCTTCACACGTATCTTTGACGCCATCACCGACCCGCTGCTCGCTTTCGTATACGACCGCGTCAACACCCCGTTCGGCAAGGTCCGGCCCCTCATGCTTCTCGGCTGGGCGGTCCAGAGCATCGGCGTCCTGTGCATGTTCAACTTCTTCTCCAGCAAGGGCCACGGCGTGGGATTCTTCCTGCTGTTCTACATGATCTACGTCATCGGCTACACGATGGTGAACATGACGGCCCAGACCCTTCCGGCGCTCATGACCAACGATCCGAAGCAGCGTCCGACGGTCGGCGTCTGGCAGACAGCCCTGAACTATATCACCCCGATGGCGCTGAACATCGTGGTCTACACGAAGCTCATGCCGGCTTTCGGCGGCAGCTTCAACCAGGAATTCCTCAACGTCGTCGCCTACCTGTGCGTCGCCATTTCCTTCCTCGGCGTCATCCTGGTCTGCATCGGCATTTCCGAATACGACAAGCCCGAAAACTTCAAGGGCATCGGCAAGACCGAGCGGCTGAAGCTCAAGGATATGTGGGACGTCCTGAAAAACAACAAGCCCCTGCAGAGCTACATCATTTCCGCATCCTCCGACAAGATCGCCCAGCAGGCCGCTTCCGCCTCCATCGTCGGCACGATGCTGAACGGCATCCTGATCGGCAACATGGGCCTTGCGACCACCCTGAGCATGATCGGCATGTTCCCGTCCATCATCTTCGCGGTCCTCGGCGCCCGCTACGCCGGCAAACACGGCAACAAGGAGTCCATCGTGGCCTGGACGCGCTACAGCATCCTTGCCAACATCGCGATGATCGTCTTCTTCATCATTACCCGCTCGACGGTGGGTACGACGGCCATCTCGACGTCCCTGATCTTCAAAGTCATCTTCGTTGCCCTGACCTTTGCCGTGAACGGCTTCTCCATGGGCGTCACCACGGCCAACACGGGCTTCATGGCGGACCTGATCGACTTCGAACTGGACCGCAGCGGCAAGTACATCCCCGCCGTCGTATCCGGCACCTACAGCCTGGTCGACAAAATCGTCTCCTCTTTCTCGCAGGCGATCGCGACCGGGTGCGTGGCGCTGATCGGCTATACCACGACGATGCCCCAGCCCACGGATGAAGCGACCGGCGGCGTCTTCTGGATGACGATGTTCCTCCGCTACGGCCTCGCGGTCCTCGGTTTCATCTGCACGCTGCTTGCCATGCGGGGATGCCGCCTCGGCAGACCGGAAATGGTCGAGGTCCAGAAGCGGATCGCCGACAAGAAGGCAGAGGCCAAGGCTGCTCTTGAAAAACAGGCATAAGGGAGACAGGTATTATGCGCAGAATCACTGCTTTAACTGACGGATGGCGGTTCCTTCGGGCCGCCGTCCCCTATGACACCGCCGTATCGTATGCGGCGCAGGGCGAAGCGGTAAGCCTTCCCCACACCTGGAACGCCGTTGACGGCCAGGACGGCGGGAACGACTATCACCGCGGCACCTGCTGGTACGTCCGGGAGCTTGACCGGGAGGAATGCGGGGGCGAGAAGCTCTTCCTTTCCGTAAACGGCGCGGCCATGACGGCGGAAGTCTTTCTCAACGGGAAAAAGCTTGCGCGTCACGAGGGCGGCTACTCCGCCTTCCGCGTGGAACTGACGGACGTCCTTGAAGAAAAGAACGTTCTTGCCATCTCCGTAAACAACGAAGACAATACGACGGTCTACCCGCAGAAGGCGGACTTCACCTTCTACGGCGGCCTGTACCGGACGGTCGAGCTCATCGCGGTGCCGGAAGAGCACTTCGATCTCCTTTTGGACGGCACGCCGGGCATCAAGGTGACGCCGGTCGTCGATCTTGCAAAGAAGAGCGCCCTCGTCACGGTCGAGACCTGGCAGAACGCCGCGGAAGTGACGGTCACGGCCGCCGGACAGACGAAGACCGTGCCCTCCGTCGACGGACACGCAAAAGCGGAATTTGTGATCGAAAACGTGCATCTCTGGGACGGCACGGACGATCCCTATCTCTACACCGCGTCGGCTTCTCTTGCCTCCGGGGACGCGGTCAGCACGCGCTTCGGCTGCCGCGTCTTTGCCTGCGACCCCGAAAAGGGCTTCTTCCTCAACGGACGGAGCTATCCGCTGCGGGGCGTCAGCCGCCACCAGGACCTGAAGGGAAAGGGCAACGCGCTTTCGTATGAAGATCACGCCGCCGACATGGCGATCATCCGCGAACTCGGCGCGAACACGCTGCGTCTTGCGCACTATCAGCACGCGCAGGAATTCTACGACCTCTGCGACGAAAACGGCATCGTGGTCTGGGCCGAGATCCCGTACATCACCATGCACATGGCAGACGGCCGGGCCAACACGCTCTCCCAGATGCGCGAGCTCATTACCCAGTGCTATAATCATCCGTCCATCGCCGTCTGGGGGCTTTCCAACGAGATCACGGCAGCGAGCGCGGTAAACGAGGATCTTCTCGAGAATCACCGGCTGCTGAACGACCTCTGCCACCGCATGGATCAGACGCGCCTTACCACCATGGCGAACGTCTTCATGCTGGAGATCGAAAGCCCGATCCTAAAGATCCCGGACATCAACAGCTACAACCTCTACTTCGGCTGGTATCTTGGAGAGCTTTCGCAGACGGACGAGTTCTTCGACGAATATCACGCAAAGTATCCGGACCGGGTCATCGGCTTCTCCGAATACGGCGCGGACGCGAACCCCGCCTTCCATTCAGCGCATCCCGAAAAGGGCGACTACACCGAGGAATACCAGGCGCTCTATCACGAGCACATGCTGAAGATGATCGAGGAGCGGCCGTACCTCTGGGCGACCCACGTATGGAACCTCTTCGACTTCGCCGCCGACGGGCGCGACGAGGGCGGCAAGCACGGCGAGAACCAGAAGGGCCTTGTTACGTTCGACCGGCAGCTCCGGAAAGACGCCTTCTATCTTTACAAGGCCGCCTGGAATAAAACGGAGCCCTTCGTGCACCTCTGCGGCAAGCGCTATGAAAACCGCGCGGAAGAGACGACGGAGATCAAGGTCTATTCCAACCGGCCCAGCGTCACCCTCTATGTGGACGGCACCCCGGTCGGGACAGTGACCGGACGGACGGTATTCCGCTTTACGATCCCGCTCCTCGGCGAGCACCTTATCCGTGCCGAGGCCGGAGACGTATCCGACACCATGTGCATCCGCCGCGTCGGCGAACCGGACGAGAGCTACATTTTCAATAAGGCGGCCGCGTCCGTCGCCAACTGGTTCGATTCGGAAGAGATCGACCCGGCCTGCTTCTCGGTAAGCGATACGCTGGGAGAGATCCGTTCGAACCCGCAGGCCGGCGCGATCATCGACGCGATGATGGCAAAGGGCGCCTCCGAGCGCGGCGACGTGGCCGACGCGGAGAAGGACAACCCGGCGCTGCAGAGGATGATGGGCCGCATGACCATGCTCAGCCTCTTAAAGCAGGGCGGCGCGGACGAACAGAGCATCAAACAGCTCAACCGGATCCTGCAGGGGATCAGGAAATAAAAGAAAAAGCAGTGCGGCATGGGACCGGCGATAAGCGGCGCAGGCGGTGCGGCCGGGGACCGGGGAACAGCATCAACGAGCAGCGGTTCGGCAGGCGGCCGGACAGGAGGTACTTGCATGAGACTGATTCGAAATGAAATGCCCAATGTCTGGCAGGCACGCTGGATCGATCCGGAACTGCCGCACGACCCTGAAGAAAGGCAGCCGTCTTCCGTGCTCCGCCGCCGTTTTGCGGCGGAGGGTGCGGAAGGCGCCCGCCTTTTTATTACCTGTCACGGCCTTTACGAGGCGTATCTCAACGGGCAGCGCGTCGGTGATTTCGTCCTGGCGCCCGGAACCGGGGATTACACAAAGCGCCTTACGGTACAGTGCTACGAC
>JAFOIS010000224.1 GCA_017420605.1 Lachnospiraceae bacterium
ATTCTGTATGTACGCTTCATGGCCGCGGACGTGCGCGGCAGAGATAAGATGCGAGGAGGCATGAGAATGAGCAAACTTTCGGACCGTGCGGAACATTACCGCAGTGAAATGCAGGAAGCCCTTGATTATATCTGGAAACATCCGGAGACCGGCTACCAGGAATGGCAGACGCACGCGTATCTTGCCGATGCCTTCCGCAAACTCGGTTATGAGCTCGTTGAAGCGGGGGATATCCCAGGCTTTTATACAGACCTCGATACCGGCCGGCCGGGTCCGTGCCTTCTCATTATGGGCGAACTCGACGCGCTGAACTGCCCGAATCATCCGGACAATACGAACGGCAAGGCGCACGCCTGCGGGCACTGCGCACAGACGACGGCGCTGCTCGGCGTTGCCGGCGCGCTCAAAGAGGAAGGGGCGCTTGACGGCCTTTCCGGAAAGATCCGCCTTATGGCGGTGCCTGCGGAGGAACTCATCGAGATCGCGTGGCGCGACGAGATCCGCAAGGAAGGAAAGATCCATTATTTCGGCGGCAAGCCGGAATTCATGCGCCGCGGGATGATGGACGGCGTCGACATGGCCATGATGATCCACACGACCTCCAATAAGCCGGAACACTACGGCGGCATCAGCAAAGGCTCCAACGGCATGGTCGCGTTTACGGCCGCCTTTGAAGGCGTGGCTTCCCATGCCGGCGGCTCTCCCGACAAGGGCGTCAACGCGCTGTATGCCGCGAACCAGGCGCTTTCCGCGATCAACGCGATCCGCGAGACTTTCCGCGACAGCGACCATATCCGCGTCCATCCGATCATCGATATCGGCGGCAACTCGGTCAACATCATTCCCGACAAGGTCGTGATCGAAAGCTACGTCCGCGGCGCGACGATGGAGGCGATCCTCGACGCGAACAGGAAGGTCGACCGGGCCATGGCCGGTGCGGCGGCTTCGATCGGCGCGAAGCTCAGTATCTCCACACGCCCCGGCTACTATATCCGTCTGAATGATACCGGCATGGCGCTCGCCATGAAGGAAGCGATGGAAGAGATCCTCGAGACGGTCCATTACGATATGGACGAATGGGGCACCGGCTGCTCCGATATCGGCGATCTCGGCGCGGTGATGCCGACGGTCCATCCGCACATTTCCGGCGCGGTCGGCCACGGCCACGGCGACGATTACTACATCACCTCCTTTGAATCGGCCTGCATGGATTCCGCGAAAGTACAGCTCGTCTTTACCGAACTTCTTCTCGGAAATGAAGCGGCCCGCGCGAAGGAGATCGTGGCAAATTACAAACCGGATTTCGCGACGATGCAGGACTATTTCGATTTCATGGACGGTCTGATCAGCGACAAGGAAGCCGTACGGTACAATGAAGACGGCACGGTGACGCTGGACTTTGCGTGATATACGCCGGATGGAACCCGGAAAGCGGAAGAGGGGGCCACATAAGGAATGAGCGGTCTTAAGGAACAGAAATGCCCGGGCTGCGGCGCCGCGATGCGGTATGATCCGGAACTCGGGAAAATGATCTGCGACTACTGCGGCACGGTGCTCGCGATCCAGCCTGTGAAGCCGGGAAGCGCGGCAGCGCAGGCAGCGGCGCAGGAAAAGCCGCAGCAGTCCGCCGCGGACGTGATCGAGGGCTTCGACTTCGCGTCCATGACGGACCACGCGTCGGTCGTATCCCAGGACGCGCTGCCGGTCTATACCTGCGTATCCTGCGGCGCCGATCTTGTCGTGACGTCGACGCAGTCGGCGCTCACATGCCCCTTCTGCGGCAACAACATTACCCTGACGGGACAGCTTTCCGGACGGCTCCGCCCGGACGGCGTGATCCCGTTCCGGATCTCCCCGAAAGAACTGCCGGCGGCCGTGAACCGTTTCTACAAAGGCAAAAAACTCCTGCCGAAAGGATTCTTCTCCGAGAGCACGATGGGGGAGGTGACCGGTGTTTACGTGCCGTTCTGGGTATTCAACGGCCGTCTTTCGGGGCGTCTTTCCTACACCGGTTACAAGGCCCGTTCACACAGATCCGGGGACTATATCATCACCGAAACGGACCATTACCGGCTGACGCGCGATGCGCAGGTCGGCTTTGCGGATCTTCCGGTGGACGCGAGCGGACGTATCGAGGATAAACTCATGGATTCCCTGGAGCCGTTCCGGCTGCAGGAAATGGTGCCCTATGATCCGCGGTATCTGGCCGGCTTCACGGCGGACCGGTACGACGTGGCAAAATCGGATATCGAAAGCCGCGCCGGCGGGCGGATGCAGAACAGCGCGTTGAGCGTCATCACGCCGCTGGCCACGGCGGGCTATACGTCGACCGGCCGGAGCGGCGGCAGGCTTTCCACGGATCTTACCGCGAAGTATGTGCTCTTCCCGGTCTATATGTTCGACCTGACGTTCAAAGGCAGGAACTATCATTTCGCGGTCAACGGACAGACTGGCAAGGTCGTGGGCGACCTGCCGACGGATAAGGGCGTCAGCTTCGTCTATTTCCTGAAACGGGCAGCGATCGTCGGCGGCGCACTCGTCGCATACTCTGTTGTCCGGTATTTTCTGGGGTATTGATCATGGCAAAAAGATCCGGAAAAAAACAGGACAGAAAAGACGCCGGCTCCGTAAAGCAGAGAAGGCGTACGATCATCGTGCGGATCGCCGTGATCCTGATCATTCTCGCGATGCTCGTTCCGTTCTTATCCTATTTTGTAAGGGCGGACGGGCTCTGGAGTGAGGAATACTTCCGCGCGAACTGTACGACGGAGGACCTTTCGGAGGCCGAGCAGACGTCGCTCGACGAGGACTGCCTGTCGTTCCTTGAGACCTATCACCTGGACATTTCGCTCCTTGCCCTGAAGAGTGAGGAGACGTCGGACGGGGATCTTTCCGCAACGGCGGAAGGGTATTATAAGAGCTGCAATTTCGGCTATGGCGAAAGCAGAGACGGATTCCAGATGATCTGGAACCTGGATACCGACGAGATTCTGATCGTGCCGTTCGGTACGGCGGCGGAGCGTGTTCCGGAGAGCTATCTTACCTATACCGCGCAGTCGGTCATTTCCTATAAAGAAGAGTACGGCGTGTACGGACCGATGTACGCGACGTACAAAATGCTCGCGAATTATCTCGACGCGCACGGTACGGAAGCGGCGTCCGGCGAAAGCAGCGGGGAAGAAAGCGCGGCGCCGGAATCCGGCGGCGAAACACAGAGCGGCTCTTCGGAAACGGAAAGCGGCGGATCGGGAAACGAGCCGGCGGGCGCATCGCACGACCCCTCGGAACGGGTCGGCGAAGGGAGCGATATGCCGGCATGGTATCCGAAGTATCCGGATGAGTTCCCGTTTTATCATGACGAAAACGCCCCACGTATCGTGGACGATGCCGATATCCTCACGGAGGAGGAAGAAGCCGCCCTGGAAGCGTTTTCTTCGCAGATCCGTTCGGAGATCGCGAGGGATATCGTCGTTTTCACGGATATGTCGACGCACGGGCTGTCCAGAGCGGTCTATGCGGCGGATTTCTATGACTACAACGGTTACGGCTGCGGCGAAGGATATGACGGCGTGTGCCTTTTCGTCTGCATGGATCCGGACAACCGCGGCTGGTGGTGCTGCTGCACCGGCCCGAATACAGAGGATGCTTATACCGAGGATATCGCGAATCAGATCGACGATATTCTCTATGAATACATGAAGGCCGGGCGCTACGGCGACGGCTTCATGGACTGGATGGCGAACATCCGGCGCTACTTCCGGAACGGCTCGCCCTATACGGAAGACTGGCTTGCGGACGGCACTGCCGGAACGGAGCCGGCCGGGGAAGCCGCCCCAAGGATCCGTGACGACGCGGATATCCTGACGGAGGAAGAGATCGCGGCCCTTTCGGAAAAAGCGGAAGGCATCCGCGCAAAATACGGCGTGGACGTCGTGGTGTCGACCTCGCGGTGTCCCACGAAGGACAGCGGGTACGGCATTACGCGCTCGGCATTCGCGGAAAAGTATTACAATACGTTCGGATACGGACTCGGCGAAGACCGCAGCGGGATCGAACTCATCGTTTTCCGGCGTCCGGAGTATAATCCGTACTGCAAGGTCGCCTATTACGGCGCGGCAGCGGAGAAACTGACGGAGGCGGGGGATAAGCGCCTTACGTCGCGCTGCGACGGCGTGCTTGGCAGCGATCAGTATTACCGGGCGATCGACGAGTGGCTCGACCAGTCGGATCATGTGCTCCGTACCGGCCGGGCGCCGCGGAAAATGAGTTCCTGGATCTTCGTGACGGCGCTGGAGGTGCTGGCCGGCGTGATCGTCGGCGCAGCCGCTCTCGGCAGGGCAAAAAGGAAGATGGAAACGCCGGAGATCAGGGTGAACGCGGATGCGTATCTGGTGAAGGACAGCCTTCGCGTCCGGGAGGTGGAGAACCGCTTCCTGCATACGTCCGTCTCCAAACAGTACAGTCCGGTCGAGAGGGACAGTTCCTCGGGAGGCTCGTCCTCCTCGGGCAGATCCTCGTATTCGAGCCATTATTCGGGCTCCTCGGGCCGGTCGCATTCTGGCTCCGGACGAAGCTTCTGACGGCACGGGCGCAAAGGCCCTGCAGATAAACACAGTAATATTTGCTCAACGCAAGGAGGATAAAAATGGAAACCAGACCTTATGTTTCATGGGAAAAGATGAATGCCTTCCTGATCGATGCGTTCAAGGGGTACGGTGTGCCGGAAGAAGACGCGAAGATCTGCGCGGACGTGCTTCTGGAGTCGGACCGCCGCGGCATCGAAAGCCACGGCTGCAACCGCTTTAAGCCGATCTACATCGACCGCATCGTGAAGGGAACGCTGCTCCCGAAGACGGAAATGGAGATCCTGAAGGAAACGCCGACCACCGTGCTTATGGACGCCCACAACGGCATGGGCATGGTCGCGAGTTATCATATGATGAAGAAACTGATCGAAAAGGCGAAGACCTACGGCATGGCCGGCGGCGCCATCACCAATTCGACGCATTACGGTATCGCCGGTTACTGGGCGACGATGGCGAGCAAAGAGGGCATGGTCGGCATCACCGGCACGAACGCCCGTCCGTCGATCGCGCCGACCTTCGGTGTTGAGAACATGATGGGGACCAACCCGCTGACCTTCGCGCTGCCGACGGACGAAGAGTTCCCGTTCTGCATCGACTGCGCGACCTCGATCGTACAGCGCGGCAAGATCGAATACTACGCGCGCATCGGCAAGGATACGCCGGCCGGCATGGTCGTCGCGCACGACGGCTCGACGGTGACCGACAGCAAAGAGATCCTGAAAATGCTCGTCGACGGCACGGCGGCGCTCGCTCCCTTAGGCGGAGGCCCCGGCGATGAGATGTGCGGCTACAAGGGCTACGGCTACGCGGCGGTCGTCGAGATTCTGTCCGCGGCGCTTGCGGGCGGCAACTTCATGAAGGCTCTGACGGGCGTATCGCCGGAGGGCAAGCCGCAGATGTACGGCCTCGGCCATTTCTTCTTCGTGGTCAATCCGGAAGCCTTTGCGGGAGAAGACGTATTCCGCAGGACCGCGGGCGATATCTGCCGCGCGCTGCGCGCCTCCGAAAAGGCGCCGGGCTATGACCGGATCTATACCGCCGGCGAGAAAGAGTATCTCGTATGGCTGGAGCGCAAGGACAAAGGCGTGCCGGTCAGCGAAGCGGTCCAGAAGGAGATCCTCGAAGTCCGCGACAAACTCGGCCTGCCGTATAAGTTCGAAGAGTTTGAATAATTACCGCGCCGAAAGTCTGAGCCCGCGGTTTCCGAATGGCAGCAGCGCTGCGTGAGTGCGTCAGCACGAAGCAGCGCGTTATTATGCAGGAGGGGATCCATGCGCGTATACCGTGCGACGCTGTGGAGCGTACTGGGCGTCAACAGTTACTTTGTGATCGATGAAGAGACAAGGCACGGTTTTGCCGTCGATCCCGGCGGCATGCCGGAACGCCTCCTCGGCGCGGTCCGGGATCAAGGCTGGGTCATTGAAAAGATCCTGCTCACCCACGGTCATTTTGACCATATCGGCGCGGTGGATGCGCTGCGGAGCGCACTCGGCATTCCGGTCATGATCCATGAAAAGGGACCGAAATACCTTCTGGATCCCGAATGGAATCTGTCTGCCGGACACGGATCTTCCGGTATCGTCGTCGAAGGCGCGGAGACTTTCCGCGAGGGCGACAGGATCGCCCTTGCATCCGATCCGGAAAAGTACCTTTCGGTGCTGCATACGCCCGGACATACCGAAGACGGCTGTACCTTCTACTGCGCATCGGACGGGTTTGCCCTGACCGGTGATACCATTTTCCGGGGGACGTACGGCGCGGTGCATTTTCCGGGCGGCGACGAGAAAACGCTCCTTCGCAGCATCCGGGAAAAGATCCTTTCTCTCCCGGACGATACGGTCCTCTATCCGGGCCACAACAGCGAGACGACGGTGGCGGCGGAGAAATGGTTATATATGTGAAAGTATGAAGGTATGATCTGCCGCGGGCGCGCTTCCGCTGATCCGCACCCGTCCGGCCTTCACCCGATGCTATGATGGAGTACGTCATGAATTCAGTTTTAATGCAGGATCTCTATAAATACAGATTTCTCTCATCTCTGGAGATTTCTCCGGACGGCGGAAAGGCGGCGTTTGTCGTGTCCGTGTGCGATAAGGAGGAAAACGGCTACAAAAGCGACCTGTACCTTCTTGCGGACGGCGGCGCAAAACGGCTGACGCAGGGCGGCAAAACAGGGACGTATTACTGGGAAGACGAAAGGAATATTGTTTTTGCGGCCTGCCGCACGGAGAAGGAAAAGCAGCACGGCAAGGACGGAGATCCCTTTACGGCATTCTACCGTATCGACGTGACCGGCGGCGAAGCGGCGCCGGCATTTTCCCTTCCGGTTTCCGCCGGTTCCGTGAAACTTCTTCCGGACGGCCGCCTGCTTGTTCTGGGGGACGTGAACGTCCTGTATCCGGATCTTCATCTTGCGAAGGATGAGGAACGCAAAAAGATCCTCGAAGAGATCAAAAAGGAAAAGGACTACGAGGTCATCGACGAGAGTCCGTGGTGGCTGAACGGGGCGGGCCTTATCGCGAAGCACCGCACCGGCATTTATCTGTACGATCCGCAGACGGAAGAGCTCACAAGGATCACGGAACCGTTCACGGATGTGGACGACGTCGCGGTCCTGGACGGAAAAGTGTATTTTACCTGCGACGATATTTCGATCCGGCATGACAAGCGCAATGAGCTCAGGGTATACGATCCGGAAACAGGCGAAACGAAGACGATTCTCGGAAAAGAGAACGCGATCTGGACCATTCAGCCGATGAAGACGAAGCTCTTTATGGCGGCTTCCAAAATGGAACGGCATGGTACGCACGAGCATCCGGTGTTTTACGTCCTCGATCCCGCGAGCGGAAACATGGAGCCGCTGTGCAGCCCGGATCACGATTTCGGCTGCGCGTTTCTGACGGACGTCCTCTACGGCGGCGGTCACGTCCTTCGCGCGGACGGCGGTTTTCTTTACTACGTCATGACCGACCGGACCGTGACGCAGATCCGCCGGATCGATGAAGAAGGGCATATCGAAACGCTTTACCGGACAGAAGGCCTGATGACGGACCTTGCCGTAAAGAACGGCAGGATCCTGTTTGGCGAGATGCACGGCATGAATCTGACGGAGATCTATGAACTGACGGAGGAAGCGGCGCCGGGACAGGCGGCATCTGCCATGACTGCAAAACAGCTTACCTGCCTCAACAGGGACGCGCTTGCGGACACCTATGTCGCGCAGCCGCAGTATCTGTCCTGTAAAAGCGAAGGCTGGGAGATCGACGGCTGGGTGCTTCTGCCGAAGGATTACGATCCGGCGAAGACGTATCCGGCGGTCCTCGATATTCACGGCGGGCCGAAATGCGCCTACGGGCCGGTCTTCTTCCACGAGATGCAGGTC
>JAFOIS010000225.1 GCA_017420605.1 Lachnospiraceae bacterium
CTCCTTGCGGATACGGTGCGCGCAAATATGGATATGCAGACGGTGTACCGCATTTTCGGGGAGGGTATCGTATGAGCATCCGGGACCTGCCGCCGGCTATGATCGAGCGGGAGAGTTTTGATACGATCGAGAAGGAACTGGGCGGCCGTACTTTTCCGGCGGATGAAGCGCCCCTCATAAAGCGCGTCATCCATACGACGGCGGACTTCTCCTACGCGGATTCCCTGTATTTTTCGCAGGACGCGGTACGATATGCCAAAGAGGCTCTGCGAAACGGGGCGCTTGTGGTCACGGACACGCAGATGGCGCTTGCCGGCGTGAATAAGCGGACGCTCGAGCGCTTTGGCGGCCGTGCGGTGTGTTTTATGTCGGATCCGGACGTTGCCGGGGAGGCAAAACGCCTGGGGTGCACGCGGGCGCGCGTGTCCATGGACCGGGCGGCCGCGCTCGGAGAAAACGTCGTCTATGCCATAGGGAATGCGCCGACGGCACTGATCCGGCTCCGGGAGATGATGGACGAAGGTTACCGCCCGAAATGCGTCATCGCCGTACCGGTGGGCTTCGTGAACGTAGTCGATGCAAAGGAAATGATCATCGATGGGCCGGTCCCGTGCATCGTCGCGCGCGGACGGAAGGGCGGCAGCAACGTGGCTGCGGCCATCGTCAACGCGCTTCTTTATGAAATGGATAAAAGCCGCGGCGGGACGCTGCCGGAAGGCAGCCCGGACCGCTGCGCAAAGGACGGCGGCGAGATCCGTTCGGAAACAGCTCCGAAGATTTACAGGAATTCGGATTCCTTCTTCCAGAACCGGGCCTGCGCGTATTTCCCGTGCCATAAGACGGACGATCCGGCTTCCTTCAACTGCCTCTTCTGTTACTGCCCGCTGTATATGCTGGGCGATCAGTGCGGCGGCAATTTCCGCTATACGGCAAAGGGGATCAAGGACTGCACCTTCTGTACGGTCCCGCACCGGCCGGAAGCGGCAGCGTATATCCGAAGCCGGTTTGCGGAGATCGCGGATAAGGCGGGTCTTCGGCCGCAGGGCTGGCCGTCCGGAGTATCCGGCGAAGGCGCGGATGCGGACAGTATGCCGGCAGGCGGAATGACGGACGCGGACGCGCAGATCCGCGCATGGGCGGAAAGCATCCTGCCCCCCGATGAGGAGGCCATGGAGCGCGCCCGCGCCCGCTGGGACGGGATCGCGAAACCTTTGCACGGGCTTGGAAAGCTGGAAGATCTGATCGTCCGGATCGCCGGTGTTACCGGCGATGAGAGGGTATCTCTCAAAAAGCGGGCGGCAGCCGTTTTCTGCGCCGACAACGGCGTCGTCGCCGAGGGCGTCACCCAGACCGACTCCTCCGTGACGCAGATCATGGCAGGCAGGATCGCCGCCCGCGCATCCTCGGTCTGTCTGATGGCGGAAACCGTCCGCGCGGACGTTTACGCGGCGGATATCGGCATGCTGCAGCGTGTGGACGGAGTGCGGGATGTGCATGTAAAGGACGGAACAGACGACATGGCGGAAGGTCCCGCCATGACGAAGGACGAGGCGCTCCTTGCGCTCCGGCGCGGCGTCATGCTGGCAAAGGAACTGGCCGCGGCCGGTTACCGGATCCTGATCCCGGGAGAGATGGGGATCGGCAATACGACGACGGCAAGCGCGGTCACCGCGGTCCTGCTCGGGCTGCCGGCCGATGAGGTCACCGGGAGGGGCGCGGGTCTTAATGATGCGGGGCTTTGCCGGAAAAGGACGGTCATAAAGCGGGCCATTGCCGTAAACCGGCCGGATCCGGAAGACGCGCTCGATGTGCTCTCAAAGGTCGGCGGCCTCGATCTTGCGGGAATGGCAGGTCTTTTTATCGGTGCGGCGGTCTGCCGCGTTCCGGCCGTGATCGACGGCCTGCCGGCCGCGGCCGCGGCGCTTGCCGCCGCAAGACTTGTGCCGGGGTGCGTATGCGCGATGCTGCCGAGTCACGTTTCCGCGGAGCCGGCCGCCCGCCATATCCTTGACGCGCTGCAGCTTTCGCCGCTTCTTTATGCGGATATGAAGCTCGGGGAAGGGACCGGCGCGGTGTGCCTTCTGCCGCTGCTCGACATGGCGCTTGCGGTCTATGATCATGCGGTGAAGTTCGAGGAGACCGGCATCGCGCAGTATACGCCGCAGGGCGGAGAAGGAACGGAGAGGCGCGAGAGCCCGGCGCAGGAAGGATCGCTGTCATGATGATGCTTGTGATCGGCGGCGCCTCCTGCGGAAAAAGCGCATACGCGGAAGAAGCCGCCCGCAAAGGTCCGGTGCCGCGGTATTATCTGGCGGCGATGCGGCCATACGGTGAAAAAGGACTGCGCCGCGTTGAGCGGCACCGGGCGCTCCGCGCCGGGAAAGGGTTTGAGACGATCGAGCGGTATACGGACCTTGCGTCCCTTACGCTGCCTCCTCCGGATACGGATGGATCCGGCATTAAGGAAAAGCGGGGCACGGTGCTTTTAGAGTGTGTCGGAAACCTGACCGCAAACGAGATGTTTGACGAAGAAGGAAACATGAGCGATCCGGCGGACCGCGTGGTCCGGGGCGTTGCGCATCTTAAAGACCTGTGCCGCCTGCTCGTCGTCGTCACCAATAACGTCGGATCCGACGGCGTCGAATACGCGGAAAGCACCCGGGCCTATATCAGTTCGCTCGGAAAGATCAACGCCGCCCTTGCGGCAGCGGCGGATACTGTCGTTGAGGTAGTGGCCGGGATCCCGGTCCTTCTGAAAGGAGAACTGCCGGTATGAATAATAGATCGTCCGGCGGAAAGCATTTTGCCGGCGCCGTGAAAGAGGCGGGACGGGCAGTGATCGCCGCCTTTTCCACCTTTTCCGTGATTCCGACGCCCCGTATAGAATGGAGCCCGGCTGCCCTGAAGGGGATGCTCGGCGCGCTGCCGCTTGTCGGATGTGCGATCGGGCTGGCCGGATACCTCTGGTATCTGATCGCCGGGGCGCTTGCGCTGCCGCAGATCCTGACGGCAGCGGTGCTGACGATCCTGCCGCCTGCGCTTTCCGGCGCGATCCACATGGACGGTTTCTGCGATACGGTGGACGCGCTGTGCAGCTTCGGGGATATGGAAAAGAAACGGGCGATCCTGAAGGATCCGCATATCGGCGCGTTCGCGGCGATTGGCACGGGCTGCTACCTGCTTCTTTATTTCGCGCTGTGCGCGTCCCTGCCGCTGCGGACGGACATGATCGTACTTTTCGGTCTTACCCATGTGCTTTCGCGCGTTGCCGGCGGCCTTGCGTCCGCACTCCTGCCGGTCACGAACCGGGAAGGAATGCTGCGTACGTTCCGGGAAGACGCTTCCTCCGGGAATGTCATCGCCCTTGCCGTATTCGGCGTCATTTCCCTTGCTGCTGCGGCAGTTCTTTCCCCTCTTGCGGCGGCCCTCTTTCTTCCGGCCGGCGCGGGTGTTTTCTTTTATGTTAAACGGACGGCCCGGAAACACTTCGGGGGCATGTCCGGCGATCTGGCGGGGTTCGGCATTACCCTCGCGGAGATCGCATTTCTTGCTGTTCTTGTGCTTGCGGAAAGGATGGCGGCGCTGTGGTTCTGATCCTGGGCGGCCTTGGGGCCGGAAAACGAGAATTTGCCCGCCTGCTGGGCTATGAAGATTCGGAAATGAGCGGAGATCCGTTTGATGCCGCGCCGGTCGCGGTACGGCCGGAGGAAATCTTTCGCCGCAGGCCGGAAGAGGCAGCGGATCCTTCCGCGCCTTCCACGGATGCGGACGCGCTTTTTGCGGCGCTTTCCGCTAAGAAAGCGGTGATCTCCTGCGAAGTCGGAAGCGGCGTTGTCCCGCTTTCGGCGGCGGAGCACACTTTCCGGGAAGAAACAGGACGCCTGCAGGTGCGTCTTGCAAAAGAAGCGGACTGTGTCGTCCGCGTGATCGCGGGGATCCCGGCAGTGATCAAGGGGGAGATGCCATGTACGCGCTCCTGATCCGGCACGGAAAGTGCGCCGGCAACGCGGAAAGGCGCTATATCGGCAGTACGGACGATATGCTCAGCCCGGACGGCCAGGCGGAAGCGGAACGGGCGAAGAAAGACCCTTCCGTAAGGAAAGTCTTCGTATCCCCGATGATCCGGGCGCGCGATACCGCGCGGATCCTCTTTCCGAACGCGGAGCAGATCGTCCTGCCGGATCTTCGGGA
>JAFOIS010000226.1 GCA_017420605.1 Lachnospiraceae bacterium
GCCCGTGGTTAGTCTGTTCCCACATCCGGCTTCCTTCAGATCCCACCTCACGGTGGACACCCTTGCCTTCGGCTGTATCCTTCCCACTACCGGGCGGATTCGGGACTTTCACCCGTTAGAAACGTGCGCCGCCAGGCGCACCGCAAAATACCGGACCCTGCGGTCCGGTATTTTCTTATGCACTTTTATCCTTACAAATCGTCCGCAAAACGCTCCGCATAGAGCACTTCCGCCTCGGCGGCGGCGTCCCCCGAGGCCTCTTTCGCGACCTCCCCGTATCCTTCCAGGGACTGGAACGGTGAAAACTGCGCCGCGCGGTTTACCATCGGCATCCGCGGATGATGCAGGGCCGGCTCTTCCCGGTCCAGGATATCCGCGTACGGAAACGCCGCCTTCCGGCGCGGCAGGCTGTCCGCCTCTCTCCTGCTTTCTCTTCCGCTCATGCCTTATGCCCTCCGACCTGGCCGTTGCGCTCGATCGTCTTGCCGCCCGGCAGCAGGTTCATGCCCTTGACGACCGCGTTTTTTCCGAACCGCTTCTGCAGTTCCACGGCCGCTTTCTGCATCTGCGTCTCTTTTTTCATCGCGGCACGCTCCTCCTCGGCCCTCCGGTAGTCCGTGAAAAGATCCATCTGCCCGAATGACGCATCCTCTGCCTCTTCCGCCCTTATGAGGCGTCCTGCGGCGATGACGACGCGGCGGATCGTGAGCGCAGGATCGACGATCCGCCGGTAGATCGCATAAGCGGCCTCCACGAACCGTTTTCCCGATGCGGTAGGCACGTCGAAATTTTCCTGCCCGTGCACGCCCTCCGGCACTGCCCTTCCGTACCAGTCGTTTTTCACTTTTCCGCGGTATTCGTTTGCGGTCTTCGGATCGGTGAGATTTTCCGCATCGTAGCCGACGTACAGCGAAAGCTGCCTTGTCACATACCCTTTTTCGACGAGTTCGAGCGAAAGAAGGTCCGCCATTTCCCGGACGATCAGCGCTCCCGCCTCGAACGGATAGGGTTCCGGCAGGACCTGCCCCGAACTCAGCGACCGGTCTTCCGGTATGTACAACTTGATATCCGCGATCGTACAGGGTTCATACCCCCAGGCGTGATCGATGAGGAGTTCGGCGTTCACGCCGAACAGCTTAAAGAGAAGATCTTCATTGAGAAAGGCATCCTTAGCGCCGAGGGATGCCCTTGCGATGTCCCCCATGGTCTCGATGCCGCAGGAGGCAAGCCTTCTTGCCGTGCCTTTCCCGATCCGCCAGAAATCCGTAAGGGGCCGGTGATCCCAGAGCAGCTCCCGGAAGCTCCGTTCGGTAAGGGATGCCAGCCGCACGCCGTGCTCATCCGGCTGCATGTGCTTTGCGGTGATATCCATGGCGATCTTGGCAAGGTAGAGGTTCGTGCCGACCCCGCAGGTCGCGGTGATCCCGGTCTCGGCAAGCACCTCCCGGATCATTTTCCGCGCCATCTCCTCCGCGCTCATGCCGTAGACCGCAAGATACGGCGTCAGATCGATAAAGACCTCGTCGATCGAATAGACGTGCATGTCCTCCGCGGACACATACCGCATATAGATCGACAGGATCTTCCGGCTGTATTCCATGTAGTACCGCATCCGCGGCTTTGCGATGATGAAATCGAGCGCGTACTCCGGATGGGCGGCAAGCTCCTCCGCGTCCGACGAGCTTCCGGCAAAGTCCTTTCCGCCGATCTTCCGCTTCCTCTCCCGGTTGACCCGTTCCGCAAGCTGTCGCACCTCGAAAAGCCTTCCGCGGCCGCCCATGCCGTAGCTTTTGAGCGGCGGCGTGATGGCAAGGCAGATCGTCTTGTCGGTCCGGGATTCATCCGCAACGACAAGGTTCGTCCGGAGCGGGTCCAGTCCCCGCTCCGTGCATTCCACGGAAGCGTAGAAGGCTTTGAGATCGATGGCGATATAGGACCGTTCTTTCATTTCCAATTAAAACAGGAACTTACCGAAGCGCTTTGCGAGAAAGTACAGGATGAGAAGATGCGCCGGGTAATACACATAGAAGAAATACTTGTGAAACGCCTTTCCCCTCTGTGCCTGTTTTCCGTTGTACAGAAACAGGACGACGATACCGGAAACAAGGAGCGGGATGGCCGCCAGCACGGAATGGCTGAGGGCCCTGAGCGGCAGATAACGGTACCGGTAATTGAGATACTCGAACCCCACAAAAAGCAAGGCCGCCGCGGCAAAGGACAGGGCCTGCTTTATCCGGTCCCCGTAGGTTGCCGCAAAAAGCAGCGTATAAACGGCGGCAAGATACGGCCAGTCGCACCAGCGCGTCAGAAAGACGAGCCCGAAGACCGCCAGGGTGCGGAGCACGGGATTCTGTATATAGTCCCTCGCGCAGAGGATGAGGAAGCACAGAAAAAGGGTGAAAAGCATGTCGAACGAAAAAGAATACATGCGGAACGCGAGCGAAAACGGGACCTGGGCGATCACCGCGAAGATAAACAGGCGCAGGGCGTACTGCTTCTTCGAGCGCGTATAATGATAGCCCTCCACGAGGAAGAAGCACATGGTCACGGCCGTAAAGTAGCCGATATCCTCAAAGACCTCCGCCTTTGTGCCGTACTGCATGATCGTGTGCGAGATATGATTGAGCGTCATGCAGATGATGGCGATATATTTGATCGTTTCACGGTTCATAAGCGGTCCTTTCCGCCGCGGACGTTCATCCGTCCTGCCGCGTCGTATCCGGAAGCGCCCGGATGATGAGTTTTTTCACTTCCCTGTCGTACGTGTATACGCCGTTGATCTCCTCTTCGACGTCGCTCCACTGGGTGTAGACGTAGCCCGAAAGACCTTCCTTCCGGAGCGCCTCCATCCGGCGCATGAGCGCGTAATAGTTGCGATTCAGTTCTTTCCTGCTGTCATATACGCGGTAGCCGTAAACGCCCTCGCAGGCGCTGTGCGCCTCTTCTTTCTGCGCCAGACCGCCGAACTCCGAGAGGAAGAACGCCCGCTTCGCCTCTGTCCGGAAGGGGAGGGAGAAGAAATACCAGTGGACGCTTCGGAAATCCCCGGAGCCCTGGTCATACCAGCCGCTCGCCGCGTCGATGAGGCGTGAAGGATCCAGCTCCCGCATCGTTTTTGTGAGACGGACGGTGTCGTACTGGCCCCAGCCTTCGTTGAAGAGGACCCAGGAAATGATGGAGGGGTGCGATCGCAGCGCATCGATGGTATCCCACATCTCCTCTTCGAAGAGCCGGCGGGAAAGCCGGCTTCCGCGTCCGAGAAGGCCTCTCGCCCGGTCGGAGGCCGAAAGGCCGGCCGCCGAAAGCGCGGTGGCAAGGTATGTTACGTACCAGCTTTTCGTTTTCTCCCCGCCGTTCACCATATCCTGCATGACGAGCAGGCCGGTGCGGTCGCAGTGATAATACCACCGCTCCGCCTCGATCTTCGCATGTTTGCGGGCCATGTTGAACCCGGCCTCCCGCATCTCGCGGATATCGAAAAGCAGCGCGTCGTCCGCCGGCGCGGTATAGAGCCCGTCCGGCCAGACGCCCTGGTCGAGGACGCCTTTCAGAAAGACCGGGTTTCCGTTCAGCAGGACGGCCGGATGGCCGCCCGGGCCTTCGCCGATGCTTACGCTGCGGAGCGCGAAATACCCGGTCACGCGGTCGTCGCCGTACCATACGGTATAATAATACAAATACGGCGTTTCCGGCGTCCACAGGTCCGCTTCCGGAAGGCGCACACAGGCTGTAAGATACCCGCCCTTTACGTCTTCTTCGCCGAAGGCCGCTTCCGCGGTCACGGGAAGAGCAGCCGTCCTCTGCGGATCGAATTCCTCTTCGTTATAAAGCCCCGGCGCATAGACCGTGATCCTGCCCCTGCAGGCACAGCCTTCCGTACGGATGCGGAAACGGACCGCTGCCGTATTTTCCGCTCCCGGTCCCTCTCCCGCCGCATGCGTACCGTCCGCCATACGCGCCGTACCGTCGTCCTCCGCGTCGACGCGGACGATATAGGAGGATGGCACCGTCTCGAGCCACACGGTCTGCCAGATGCCGCTCATGGGCGTGTAATACATGCCGCCGCGCTCGATCCGCTGTTTTCCGCGCGCGAAGGGAAGTCCGTCGGTATCGTCGCGCACCGCGACGGCAAGCACGTTCTCCCCCGTCTCAAGACAGTCCGTGATCTCAAGGGTAAACGGCAGATACCCGCCTGCGTGCTCCCCTGCTTTCCGTCCGTTGACGTAGACCGCGCAGCGCTGGTCGACCGCGCCGAAATGCAGCAGCGTGCGGGATGCCTGCCTTGATACGCCCTGCGCCGTACTGTCCGCCTGTCCTTCCGCTTCCGGGATCCGGAACGTGCGCCGGTACCAGAGCGTCTGTCCGGGGCGGAGCGTACGCAAAACGCCGGAGAGCATGCACTCCGGCGCAAACGGAACGAGGATCTCCCCGTCCCATGCATCCGGCCGCTTTCCGTTTTCCGTGACCGCATAGTTCCAAAGCCCGTTGAGGTTCTGCCACGCATCCCGCATGCACTGCGGACGCGGATACTCCGGCAGCGGCGTCCCCTGCCCGGCCTTTTCGGTCCATCTCGTCGGCAGTTCTTTCATTGCCTGCAAATCTTTCTTCCGCATGCTGCACTGTGCCTCAGCGCCTTAAGGGCTTTTCAGAACAGTCTTGCGATGTCATGATACATCACGAAGACCATGAGCAGGATAAGAAGCAGCACACCCGCAAAGGTGATGCCCGCTTCCACTTTCCGGTTGACCTTGCGGCCTGTGAGCCCTTCTATGATCAGGAAAAGAAGGCGTCCGCCGTCGAGCGCCGGGATCGGCAGAAGGTTCATGACTCCGACGTTGGCGGACAGGAGGATCAGAAGATACAGCATGTTCATGGATACCACGAGCGCGCCTTCCTCCTTGCTCTCTTCATACGTCTCGGAGACGATATTGACGACGCCGACCGGTCCGGAGAGTTCATCGACGCCGATCCGCCCCGTGAACATCATTTTCAGGGACTGCAGGACCGTCTCGATCCAGAACCGGATCTCGGTCAGCGAATAACGCAGGGTCCGCGGTGCGGAGACCTTTTCGCGGGCCGCGTAGCAAAGGAACCCCTCCGACACCGATTTCTGTATGGTGGGAACGACGGAGACTTCCCATTCCGTCCCGTCTCGCGAAAGCCGCAGCGTAACGGAGGACCCGTCCATCTCATGGCCGGTGAAGTATTCCTGGAAGGCGGCGCCGCTCGATATGGCCGTCCCGTTCACGGCGACTACCGTATCGCCCGTGCGGATCCCGGCCGCGTAAGCCGGCGTGGTCTCTCCCACCTCGGTAAGGACCGCGGGATTGTCGTCTGCGTAGTACCGGATCCCCATAAGGTACCGTTCGGTCACATTGACCGGGAACGCGATCTCCCGTTTCTCACCGTCCCGGTCAATGAGGAGCGTGAGCGTATCCGTCTCCGTAAGCGGATGATACAGGAAATAGGCGTCGACGTCGCGTCCGATCACGACCTTCCGGCCGTTGATCCGTTCCACACGGTCCCCCGCAAGAAGCCCGGCCGCTTCCGCGGTCGAATCCGGCTGCACATACGTCACGTCCGACGGATCGTAGCCCATGACGCTGATCATGACGACCGCCGCCGTGAACGCGAGGATAAAGTTGAAGACGGGTCCCGCCGCGACGATCGCGATCCTTCTGCCCACGCTCTTCGCCTGGAAGGAGTCCTCATCCGGCCGGTCCGACGAAGAAAAGTTCCCGTCTTCGTCCATGCCGCCTTCCAGCATTCCCTTCATCTGGCAGGAGCCTCCGAAAGGCAGCAGCTTCAGGGAATAGCGCGTGCCGCCGTGCTCCGCCGATATGAGGCGCGGTCCGAAGCCCATGGAGAACTCCTCCACGGCGACGCCGTTCATTTTCGCAATGATAAAGTGCCCGAACTCATGAAAGAGAATGATGGCACCGAAGATCAGGATCGCAAAAAGCCATTTCATAGAAAAATCGTCCTTATCGCGGCACGCGGCAGAAATGCGCGCCGGCGTTTATGAAAGAAGCAGTTTTGTCAGGAAAAGGATCACAGGCGCCGTAAAGAGCACGCTGTCGAAACGGTCCATCACGCCGCCGTGGCCCGGGATCAGGGTCCCGTAATCCTTGATGCCCCGGTCCCGCTTGATCGCGGATGCCGCGAGGTCGCCGATCATGGACAGAATGGCGCCGAAGAAGCAGATCACGACGTAAGGTACGATCGGCTGCCCTGCAGCGGCGGCAAAAGCCGCGCCGAGAAGCGAGGCGCCTATCACGCCGCCGACCGCCCCCTCGACCGATTTCTTCGGAGAAAGGCGCGGCGTCATCTTATGCTTTCCGATCAGTTTGCCGACGCAGTACGCGCACGTGTCCGACCCCCAGGCAGCAAGAAAGATGAGCCAGACCGAAAGCGCGCCGCCCTCGGCGATACGGGTCAGGTATATGCAGGAAAAAAGCACCGCGGGATAGATCACGCCGAAATATCCTTCGATCACCTGCGCGGAATGATACCGCGGAAAGGTCACGACGTAGATGGTCATGAAGACGAGCATCACGCCGCAGAGATATATAATGCGGTAGGTCTCCGGCGCGGCCGCGATGACGGCATACCAGAGGGCCGCGGAAGTGATGCCAGCGATTCCGACAGGCTCGCGGAGCGAGATGCCGAGCGCACGGTAGAGCTCAAAGACGCCCACCACGGAAAGGAACAGCATCGTCCCGAGAAGGACGTAGCCGCCGGCACGGATCGTAAGAAACGCAAGGACAAGGAGCGCCGCTCCGCTGATCAGTCTTGTTTTAAACACGGCTAAACCAACCTTCCTTTTTTGCCGCCTTGACGAAAATCGCGGCACGGACTAAGATATAAGTAACGATAAAAAACAACTGCCCGGGAGGCTTATTATGAACACGATCCTTGTATCACTGAACTCTATCGACAAAGTCAAGCATTTCGTCAATGACCTGAACCGCTTCGACTGCGACTTCGACCTGGTTTCGGGCCGTTACGTCATCGACGCGAAATCGATCCTCGGCATTTTCAGCCTGGATCTTGCCAAGCCGATCGAACTGAGCATTCACGCCGACGGCGAGGAACTGGACGCCGTCCTGGCCGCGCTTGCGCCTTACCGCGTATAAGCGCGTCTGCCTGCGGATTTCCCGAGCGCACCGCTTACTTTGACAAGTTCGGCGGTGTCGATCGCTGTCTGCATCAGTTCCTCCATTTTTTTGCCGAGCCGCATTTCCGAATTCCGGATGATGTTCAGGTTCGGCTTCGTGACCGGATGCTTTGCGACAAAAATCGTACAGCAGTCTTCGTAAGGAAGGATCGACGTCTCATAGGCGCCGATCTTTTTTGATATATCGACGATCTCGCTCTTGTCGAAGCCGATGAGCGGCCGGTAGACCGGAAGCGTGCACACGTCGTTCGTGACGAGAAGGCTCTGCATGGTCTGGGAAGCGACCTGCCCGATGCTCTCGCCGGTGATGAGGCCGATGCTCTCGCCCTCTTTCGCGAAATGCTCCGCAATGCGCATCATATAGCGCCGCATGATGATCGTCAGTTCCTCATGCGGACAGGTATCGTATATGTGCAGCTGCATATCGGTGAAATTCACGATCCTGAGCCAGATCGGGCCGGTGTAGGACGCGATGATCTTCGCGAGGTCCACGACCTTCTCTTTTGCCCTCTCGGACGTGTACGGCGGCGCGTGGAAATAGACCGCGTCGAGGATCACGCCCCGCTTGCCGATCATATAGCCCGCGACCGGGGAGTCGATCCCGCCCGAAAGCAGAAGTGTCGCCTTCCCGTTCGTCCCGACCGGCATGCCGCCCGGTCCGGGGATGACCCTGGAATACGCGTAAACGCGGTCGCGGATCTCGATGTCGAGAAGGACCTCCGGATCATGGACGTCGACCCGGCACCCCGGACAATGCTCGAGGATCGCCTCCCCGATATAGGCGTCGGTATCCATCGATCCCATGGGATACGCCTTGTTGATCCGTTTGGCTTTCACCTTGAAGGTCCCGGTGAAGTCCGGATGGACCTCGTCCATGTATCCGCACATATCCTTCCGCAGCGTTTCCGGATCCGTACAGGGATAGATCTTGACCGGGCAGATGCCGACGATGCCGAAAATATGCTGCATCGCGTCGATCACCGCGTCCTCGTCGTGGTCGTCGGGGCAGTACGCGTAGATCCGGCCCCGTTCCTTGGAAACGGTATAGCCTTCTCCCAAGCCGGCCAGCGTCTGCCGGACCTGCCTTGCCAGCGTATCTTCAAACATGGACCGGTTCTTTCCCTTGATGCCGATCTCCCCGTATTTAATGAGGTATGCTTTCATAAATTCTCCCTTATTGTTTCCGCGTTTCCGGTTTCGGATCCGGCGATCTTTATTTTGCCCGGTAACGGATAAGACGCGGCAGAAGCTCCCGCAGCGCGGACAGCGCCTCGTCGATCTCCCCGATGGTGTTGGTCTCGCAGAAGGAGAAACGCACGGTCGACTCCATTTCCGCGAAGGGAACACCCATCGCAAGGAGCGTGGGGCTCTTATGCGCCTTGTGCGTCGAGCAGGCGCTTCCCGCCGAAACATAGATCCCGCGTTCTTCCAGCGAATGCAAAAGGACTTCCGAACGGACGCCGGGGAACGCTGCGCTCACGATATGAGGCGCCCGGAACGTTCCTCCCGGTCCGTGCAGGATGACCGGCTCCCGGATCCCTTCCGCGCCGGGGATCTTCGCGTATTCCGTCTGAAGTTCCGCGGAAAGCGCCGTAAGCCCTTCACGCAAATGATCCGTCAGTAAGAAAAGTACGGCTCTGTTTTCCGCCAGATGTCCGCAGACGATCTGCGCGGCTAAGCCAAGACCGGCGATCCCCGGGACGTTATCCGTTCCGGAGCGCATCCCGTCCTGCTGTCCGCCGCCGTAGAGATACGGCAGGATCCGTACGCCTTCCCGTCTGTAGAGAAAGCCGATCCCCTTCGGGCCGTGGATCTTGTGTCCGCTGACCGAAAGAAGGTCGATGCCGGCCTTTTTCGGGACAAGCTCCATCTTTCCGTAAGCCTGTACGGCATCGGCATGGAAGAGCGCGCGCGGCGCCTTATCACGGATCATCGCGGCGATCTTCGCCGGCTCCGTCACCGAGCCGATCTCGTTATTGACGATCATGACGGAAACGAGGCAGGTATCGGCTGTCAGGGCGTCTCCAAGCTCATCCATCCGGAGCCGTCCGTCCGGTTCTACGCCGACGCGCACGACCGTAAATCCCTGCGTTTCCAGATAAGCGAGGGGCTCCGAGACGGACGGGTGCTCCATCGCGCTCGTCACGATCCGGCAGCCTGCGCGCCGGTTCGCCTGCGCGCCGCCGATCAGCGCCCAGTTATTGGATTCCGTACCGCCGGACGTAAAGTAGATCTCCTTCTCTCCGGCACGGAGGGTCGCGGCGATCGCGCGCCTTGCTTCTTTCACATAGCGTTCCGCGTCGACCCCCATCGCATGCATGGAGGAAGGATTGCCGTACGTTTCGCACAGAAGCTTCCCCATGATGTCCCGGACCTCCGGGTATGCGGCCGTCGTCGCGCTGTTATCAAAATAGATCTGTCTCATCAGCCACCTGATTCCGGCAACGGCGGATCTCCCCCGAAGCCTATAAATTCACAAATAGCATCATAGCACAAGTTGCGGCCGGTTACAATCGCGCCTCGCCCGCACAGGCGGCGGACGAGGCGCATGCATAGAAAAGGAGCCGCGCTTTTTGCGCGGCCCCGTCCGTTTCATTCATATGCTCTCCGCTCTTTCGCAGAGCTCCCGCATCCTGCGTCTTTATACGTATCCCTGGGCCATCATGGCGCCCGCGACCTTCAGGAAGCCGGCCACATTCGCGCCGGTCACGTAGTCCTGCGGATTTCTGCCGTACTTTTCGGCCGCGTCGGAGATATTCCTGAAGATGTTCTTCATGATGCCGTGAAGCTTCTCGTCGACCTCTTCGAAGGTCCATGCAAGACGCATGCTGTTCTGGCTCATCTCCAGCGCGGAGACGGCCACGCCGCCGGCGTTGGACGCCTTGGCCGGCAGGAAGAGGATGCCCGCATCGAAGTACACCTTCTGGGCTTCCAGGGTAGACGGCATATTGGCGCCTTCCGCCACCATCATGCAGCCGTTGGCGATGAGGGCCTTCGCAGACGCTTCGTCGATCTCGTTCTGCGTGGCGCACGGAAGCGCGAAGTCGCACGGGATCGTCCAGATGCCCTTGCAGCCTTCATGGTATTCCGCTTCGGGATGCACGTCGACGTATTCGCGGATACGGCCGCGGCGGCCTTCCTTGATCTCGTGGATGAGCGCAATGTCCACGCCGTTCTTATCATAGATATAACCGTTGGAATCGCTCATCGCGACGACCTTCGCGCCGAGAGACTTCGCCTTTTCGACGGCGTAGATCGCAACGTTTCCGGATCCGGAGACGAGGACGGTCTTGCCTTCGAAACTGTCGTTCTTCGTTGCCAGCGCTTCGGACGCGATATAGACGAGACCGAAACCTGTCGCTTCCGTACGCGCAAGCGAGCCGCCGTAGGGAAGACCCTTGCCGGTCAGAACGCCGTGATAGCAGCCGGTGATAC
>JAFOIS010000003.1 GCA_017420605.1 Lachnospiraceae bacterium
CCCTGTGTGTTCCGGAAAAATACCGGGCGGATTGCCTGTATCTTCTGGAGCAGTATCCGAAATTCCAGTATTCGCGTTCGGTCTACCGTCCGACGGTCCGCACCGCGGATCTTACGGCGCATATCCTGTCTGCTTTCGGGCTTCTGGAGGCTTACCGCGTTCTTGATATGTACGGTGTTTCGCCGCTCGAATTCCTTACGGAAAAGATGGAGCCGGAAGCGCTGGATTATAAGAGAAACGACAATTACTACGGCGTGCTGCATATGGTGCAGTTTGATGACGTCCTCGCCGCGCGGATCGACGCGCAGGACGCTCTGTACATCGACGCGGTGAAAGAAGCATTTCTCAGCGATAATAATACCGCGGTCGTCACGGTACCGCTGATCCGGGCCGTAGTCAAATCCCGTTCATCGGAACTGCATGCGCTGCTTGCGGATTTCCTGGTGGCGGCGCGCCTGCAGGAAGGCGTGCGGCAGGCGGTCTGTGAAAATGCCGACTGCGGGCGGCCGGAAGCATTTCTTACGATCCTGCGTACGATCCGGGACAGGGATCTTCTGCGTTTTTCCGCTGTCAAAAGGGCGGTGGCGACGTGGACGGGGATCTGCAATGCAGACGCCATGGACCGGATCACACAGAAGGTATTCGACGGCATCTGCGCCGCCGTGGAAGACAGGAAGACGGCATTTGCCATGACGGAATCGGAGGACAGCGTGCAGCTCGTCACCGGCCTGTGGGCGATCGGGTTCTATGAGGTGCGGGACGCTGCGGCGCGGATGATGGAGATCGCGCGGACGGGAAGCCGGAACAGACGGCTTGCGCTCGCGTATTATAACGGCGGGATCTGTCACTCCGCGCTGAGCAGCACAGTAGCGATCAGGATGCTGGAACTGTATCCGGAGGATCCCGAGATCGCGGCGGCATTCATGCCCACGTATCTTCCGGGATCGGACAATATGGTCGGCAACGCGATCCGCAACCGCGAGGGAAAACGTGTGTACAGCGCAGACGAAGCGGATATCCGCGTGCTGCCGATCCCGCTGTCTATGCTCGATCTTACGGAAGAGCAGGCAAAACGCCATTACGTCATCCTGCGCGGGATCGCGGACTCCATGAAAAAGAAAAAACTGGACTTTTTCCCGCTCATTTTCCCGTGGTACGGCGCGTCTCTCGAAAAGAAAACGCTGACGGAGAAAATGGCGGTGATCGCCTATGCCCTGCAGGATCAGGACCTCATCGACGAAGTCTGCCTCAGGCTTACCGATATTTCCGATAACTATTACAGTGACCGTAAGAATTATCTGCGGCTTCTTCTGCATGACCCGAAGACCCGCGTCCAGAAAAACGCGCTTCTCGATTACGTGGGAGACAAGGAATCGTTTACCCGCGGCGCAGCATATATGCTTTTAAAGAAGCTTCCTCTTGAAGGAGAGGATTTCGAACGGCTCGAAAAACTTCTGCGCTTTAAAAACGAGGAGATCCGGAGATACGTCATCGACCTTCTGGGACGGCAGGATCCGGCCGGAAAGGAAGCGTCGATCCGGAGGCTCCTTGCGGACGGACAGGAGCTGACGCGCCTTGCAGCTCTCGATATGCTGAAGGGCGATGCGGAGGAATCTCCCGAAAAGAGGGAGGCGTGCCGCCGGCTTCTTCTTGAGGCGATCCCGGACAGAAGTGTTCTTACAGACCGGGAAAAGGTCCTCTGCGAGGAGATCGAAGGTGCGACGGAGGGGGCGCGGGAGAGTACCGGGGACTTGCTCACGAAGGAGGGATACGGCCTCTATGATCCCGCGGCGTCCTATTCACCGAAGATGCCGGAGGCCGATATGGCACTTCTTAAGAACTATTTCTGCCTTTCCGCAAAGGAACTGAACGGGTATCTGGACCGCATCCGTGCGTTTCTCGATGATCATGCGAAAATGGAATACAGGTCGGCCGGCGGCGACACGCAGCTTTTGGGGAACGGCCTCTATCTTACCGCCTACGGCTGGGGTCCGATCGAGGAAAAATATCCCTTCCCGGAACTGTGGCAGGAGGTCTGGGAGACCATTATCAGGGATCCGAAGGTGCTTTTCAATCTGTATCTTGCCCTGACGGGCGGGATCGACGAAGAGAGTATCGAAGATCATAACGGCTATCTTAAGGCGGAGCACCGCGTATTTCAGGATGCGGATTCTTCTTACCGCTATGTCGATCCGAAGTATAACGCCCGCAGTCAGACCGGCGCGTATATAACGATCCTGCGGATCATCCGGAGCCGGCAGAAGCTTGAGCTGCCGCTGCCGGTCGCGGAAGCGGCGGCGGAGTACGCCGCAAAGCTTCCGGATAACCAGCGCTGGCTGAAAAAGAAACCGCCGAAATATTCCTACAGCGGTTATAAGACACATCCTCTGCAGAATTTCCTGCGGTCGGGCAAATATGCCGTCATTCTGGACCGGATGCGCGCTTATAGAAATGACGCGGAGTTCCGGGAGGTATTTCCGATCCTGTTTGAGACGGACCGGATCTATGAGGCGCAGAAGAACGATCCCATGGAGAATCGCGGCACGCTTCGGACGGCAAATCTCCTGAACATGTATGATTATGTCAAAGCATGGGAACTCGGGATCATCCCGGAGGATCTGGTCTATCGCTGTGCTTTCGAAGTACAGGAACTGAAGAATGCGGTCGGACAGCTCGGCGAACTGTTCAGGGAGAAGATCGCGCAGAGCACCCTGACGGAGCTGGCGCGTTATCTCCCGGTGAATGAGGAAAAACACACCGTTGAGACCGGTTCGCATTTCTATGAGCTTTGCAGAAAGGTCTACGGGAAGCTCACGGACCTCATCCTCAACGTCGAGCTTCGGCGCGGGGACAGCCCCACGGTCTTTTCGCCCGCGGTCTCAAGGATCAGCTGTGTCACCGGCATTCCGCGGCTCATGGAGATCCTCCGCTCGCTCGGAAATGATCCGCTCGACCGGTCGACCTACTATTCCTGGTCTTCCGGCGGCACGGGGCGCCGGGAATGTCTGTGTCACCTCCTGAAGGTGAGCCGTCCTTCCCCGGAAGAGACGGCGGAAGATCTCCGGAAGGCCAATAAGGTACAGAAAGTCTCGCACGACCGTCTTATTGAGGTGGCAATGTATGCGCCGCAATGGCTTCCCCTGATGGAAGCATATCTGGAAATCGACGGTCTTCAGAGCGGCTGTTATTATTTCATGGCGCATATGAACGAGCGGTTCGACGACCGGAAGAAGGCGGTCATCGCCCGGTATACGCCTCTTACGCCGGAAGAACTGAACAACGGGTGTTTCGACACCGCATGGTTTTTCGAAGTGTATGAAAAACTCGGAGAGAAGACCTTCGCGTCCCTCTACAAGGCGGCAAAATACATCGCGGACGGCAGTAAACACACCAGGGCGAGGAAATACGCGGACGCAGCCCTCGGCAAAGTGAGCCGGGACGAACTGGAAGCGGCCATCCGGGACAAGAGAAATAAAGATCTCCTCATGAGTTACGGGCTGCTGCCGGTGAAGGACAAAGAGGATACGCTGCACCGCTATGCGTTCCTGATGCAGTTCCTGAAGGAAAGCAGACAGTTCGGCGCCCTGCGCAGGCAGAGCGAAAGCCTTGCCGTGCAGACCGCGCTCCGCAATATGGCGACCACGGCGGGATATGCGGACGAAACGCGTCTTACGCTCGCCATGGAAACGGAGACGGCGTCCGCCCATGCGGAGTATTACGACGGGGTCGTGATCGGAGACTGCACCGCGCGTATTCTTGTGGAGGATTCGGGAAAGCCGTCCCTGGAGATCCGCAAGGGGAATAAGATCCTGAAAAGCGTGCCGGCGGCCCTCAAAAAGAACGAAGAATTCACGGCCGTTCAGGACTTCGCTGCGGAACTCAAGAAACAGTATTCCCGCTGCACGGCGCTTTTCGAGCGCGCGATGGAAGAAGAGGAACTGTATTCGAGGGACGAGCTGGAGGCTCTGCGCCGCGGCCCGGTGGCGGCGGGGATCCTGAACGCGCTCGTGTTTGTGACGGCGGATGAAAAAACGGCGGGAACGATGGAGGAACTTTCCGGAATGCCTGATATCAACGGAGAGACGCAGCTTAAGGTCGCCCATCCCGTCACGCTGTTCCGGATGGGCGTGCTGCCGCGATATCAGCGGTTTTATTTCACGAAGCAGATCGAGACCGGCCTTAAGCAGCCGTTCAAGCAGGTCTTCCGGGAATTCTATCTGAAACTGGAAGAGGAGATGGATTCCGCCGATTCGAGAATGTTCGCGGGATACCAGATCCAGCCGAAGAAGACCGTGGCGGCCCTCAAAGGGCGCCGCTGGGTGGCGGACTACGAAAGCGGCCTGCAGAAGGTCTATTTCAAGGCGGATATCGCCGTCGAGCTTTATGCGCTGGCGGACTGGTTCTCTCCGGCGGATACCGAGTGCCCGACGCTGGAATATGTCTCCTTCAGCGACCGGCGGACGCACAGGCCCGTGAAGATCGCGGACGTTCCCGACGTCCTTTATTCCGAGATCATGCGGGACGTGGATCTTGCGGTGAGCGTCGCCTATGCCGGCGGCGTCGATCCGGAGACCAGTCATTCCACGATCGAGATGCGGAAGGTGATCCTTGCGTTCAATGCGGAACTGTTCTCCCTTGACAACGTGACGTTCGAAGGAACGCACGCCTTCATAAGGGGCAGCCTCGGAAACTATACCGTGCATCTTGGCAGCGGCGTCGTACACCGCGAGGGAGGCGGTATGCTGCACATCCTTCCGGTGCATTCCCAGCAGAGGGGAAAACTGTTCCTGCCGTTTATCGACGAGGATCCGAAGACCGCGGAGATCCTGTCAAAGATCCTGCTGCTTGCGCAGGATACGAAGATCAAGGATCCGTATATCCTGGAGCAGATCCGGAGGTGATAGATCGATGGATAAGGTTTTTTATAACGGGACCATAAGGACGATGGACGCGAATCTGCCGCTTGCGGAAGCAGTCGCCGTTGAAAAGGACAGCATCCGTTATGTCGGCGATCAGGAGACCGCGCTTTCCATGTGCACGCCCGATACGGAGAGGATCGACCTTCACGGCGCGACGCTGTATCCCGGCTTTATCGATTCCCACATGCATCTGCTTTACAGCGCGTTCCTCCGGACCAAGACTGATCTTTCGGAATGCCGCAGTTTTTCGGAGACCATGGCGTATCTTCAAAGGGAAGCCGAAGGGTTTCGCTCTTCGGGCAGACCGGACGCGTGGCTCCACGCCGTGAATTTCAACCAGGACCTGTGGACGGACCGGAAAGAGCTTCCGACGAAATACGATCTTGACGAAGCGGCCGGGGATATCCCCTGCTATATCACCCGGGTATGCGGCCACGTCGCCGTATACAACTCGCAGGCACTTGCGCAGCTCGGTATCCATGACAGCAACGGCATTATTTACGCAGCCGACGATCAGCCGGGCGACCGGTACGAGATCCGGCCGGACCGGGATCTGTACAGAGACTGGGCGGTCTCGGAGACCGCACAGTGCGCTAAGGCGGGCCTTTGTTCGGTGCATTCGGACGATATGAATCTCATCGTTCCCGGCCGGGACGCGGAACTCGTCATGGAGGTCTTCTGCGGGCTCGGAGAGACAGGAGCGCTTTCAACAAGGGTCTTTGAGCAGTGCAGACTTACCACTGAAACGGCGATCAGAACGTTTGCCGCCGCCCATCCCTGCGGCAGCGGCCGCGGACTTTTCTGCACGGCGTCTGTCAAGGTCATGATGGACGGCTCCCTCGGAGCAAGATCGGCGGATCTTATAGACGGCTATGCGGACGGCTCCGCAGGGGGCGCGGAGATCGTCCATCCGGACGGGGAACTCGAAAGGATCGTACTGGCCGCCGAAGAGTGCGGCTATCCGGTCGTTGCGCACTGCATCGGAGACCGCGCTGTCGAGAGGCTTCTGAATACGTTTTCCAAAGTACGCGATGATCTCGGATACCA
>JAFOIS010000227.1 GCA_017420605.1 Lachnospiraceae bacterium
CACGAGCGGTTTGACGATTTCGTTATGAAGATGAATATTTGCATAAAGATAGATAATATAGTATATATTGACATATAGAACAAATGATACTTACATAATGAAACCAACTCTCTTGTATCGCCCTTAACGGCACCCTATAATAGAGTCATGGAGTCGACGCCATAACACCGCGCGGCGCTGCGGCGGGACCGCAGGCAGCAAAGCAGCAAGTAGAAGCAGGCAGCAGCCAGTAAACCAGCAGGCAGCAGGCATAAGCCAGCACGCAGCAGCCGGCAGGCACGAAAGCAGAGGAAGCAAGATGTATATCGAAGGACTGGACGACATCGATAACAGGATCCTGGACGCCATCAGGGACAATGCCAGGCTGACTTACAAAGAGATCGGCGACATCGTCGGGATCTCGCGGGTCTCGGTCAAGAACCGCATGGACGCCATGCAGGAAAAAGGCGTCATCAAAGGCTACGCCACGATGATCGACGCTTCGAAAACCACGGAAGGTACCCGGTTCTTTATCGATATCGAGTGTACGCCCTCTGCCTACGAGGAAATGGCTTCCTATCTTGCTTCGAACCCCATGATCCGTCAGATCTACGGGGTCTCCGGCGAATGCAGGCTGCATGCCGTGGGTTTTGCTTCCAACGCGCGGAATTTCGAAAACTTTGCGAACAGCATTTACAGGAAGCAGCGTGCCGTGCGGCGGATGAGCTGCTGCACGGTCCTCAGCACTCTGATGGACAAGGATGGAGGCGTCGAATATGTACGATATCAAGAACCTGAACATATGGAAGGATGACGATACCCGGAACGACAGCAATGATCTTACGCAGATCGATATCACGGAAATGGAACTCTCTGTGCGTTCCTTCAACTGCCTGAGGCGGGCGGGCTGCCAGACCGTGGGCGACATCATGAAGCGGCTGGATGAAAACGAGCACGGGCTCAAGAACATCCGGAATCTCGGCACAAGAAGCGAAGAGGAGATCCTTGAAAAACTGCATGCGATAAAGGCACGTTATAGCAGAAGCTGCGACTCCGGCGGACAGGGCAGCGGCACCGGAAATCCGGGCAGCGGGACGCCGGGCTGCACAGACGGCAGCGGCGTAGGGATCCGGCTCGTCCGGCCGTCCTACCCCGTACTGAACCGGAAGATCGACTCCTTTCATCTGTCAGAGTCGGCAAGAAACGCATTTCAGGAAAATGATATCCGCTACGTCCGGGATCTTTACAGAAGGCGCGCGGGCAATGAACCCGGCTGGTATGCGGTCCGGGAACTGTTTGACAGGGTGCTTGCAGGAGAATGAGCCAGATGCAGGAAAATCCATCCGGTAGTACAGAATCGAAAACAAACCGGGGCGCGGTCATCGCGATCCTTCTGGGATGTATCGCGCTTGTCGTCCTGATCGGTATCGGCGCGGAACGCACCTACAGGCGGAAAGTCTGGGAAAATGAATTCGCAAAGCTGACGGAATCCAGCAATTCATTTTGGAAGCCCTTCAAGGAGCATTTTGATATCAGCACAGAGGATCTGCCCTGTTACGAAAGCGGTTACGTAATAGCGAACAGCCGTGTCAGACCGGTCACAGAAACGTCCGGACGCTATACAGATCACTATTATATTTTGGACGACCAGATCATGGTCGTTCTCAAGGTGACGGACGCTTTTGAAGAACTGCCGAAAGAAAGCATCTTTCAGGCCCTTCAATGGGAGAAAAAGGAATACGGGCGGCGGATCAACGCTGTTTACGATCGGTATCTGCAAGGGCATCTTCAGCAGGTCGATGCAGTCAATGCAGCCAACTTCCGGAAGGTCGAGTACGGCATCTACCAGCAGGAAAAGGTCTATCACGAATGTAACGTGCGGTACCAGATCAGTTCGCCCCGCGCGATCTACGAACTTCCGGCATACGATGCAAGGGCATATATCAGAGACGGGGAGCGGATCAATGTTTATGAAGAGCCGAAATCGTTCGGATCTTCAGGATCCGGCAGCTCCCCGGGCTCCGGTAAGTCTTCCGGCCATGCCGGCTCCTCCGGCGGCTACTCCGGATCCGGCAAGTCGTCCGGCGGAAACTGGGACGATTATTACGACGTCGGCGATTACGACGATCCGGAGGATTTCTACGAAGACTATTATGATGATTTCGAAGACATCGAGGACGCCGAGGACTACTGGGACGACTACTGGTCATAATGGCGCCGGTCCTGCCGCGCGTTCCGCCGCCTGTCTTTGCGGCCCGTCTTTGCTGCGTTTGCTGCGTGCCGATGCAGCTGTGGCTGCGGCATCGGAAAGAGATTTACGCATTATGTGTCCACATTTCCGGACTATGGTATAATTATAATGAATATGGAAAATGATAACAAAGCCGGAAAATGACGATGCAGCCCTTTGAGTTTACAGTCCGCACAAAAAAAGACCTGACGGATGCGGTGGAACGGTTCGGTTTCGTGCCGCTCTTTCGGAACAGCATCCCGGGATTCTCCGTCGAGGAGCATGTATCCCCGGACGTCTGGTTCACGGGCGAAGAGGGCGTCTGGGAATGGAAGGGCCCGGTGATCCGGGAGGCGGGCTGCGCCTACGGCAAGTTCTTTGAACACAAGGCCGTGTTCATCAGCCGGGAGTACTTCCCGGACTTCGCGAATTACCGCCGCGACGGCTACGACTTCGATTCGCGTTTTGACGACGAGCTCGCTTCGTTCCGCGATAAGGAACTGTTCGATCCCGTCGAGGCAAACGCACCGGTCATTTCCAAAGAACTCAAGCGCATCGGCGATTACCGGAAGGGCGGCCGCAAGGGCTTCGACACCATCATTACAAGGCTCCAGGCGCAGTGTTACGTCACGATCAGCGACTTCGTCTACGAGACCGACCGGCACGGACAAAAATACGGCTGGGGCGTCGCGGAATACTCGACGCCGGAGAAATTCTTCGGGCCGTCCTTCCGGGAGCATCTGTATGATCGCGAGCCGGAAGAATCCTTTGCAAGAGTGCTTGCGCATCTGCGGTC
>JAFOIS010000228.1 GCA_017420605.1 Lachnospiraceae bacterium
ACGCCTCCAGTCCCGCACGTGCCAGATAATCATGGGCAGCGCTGATATAGTAACTGTTGGACGGCCGTTTGCCGGGATGATCATGATCGTACTCGCCGAATGCCCAGTCTGCCGAGGAATCCTCGCTATGCGGATATGGCGGCGGGTCTATGCTGTCCGCAAGCAGTCTGATCATGCAGTAGCCGCTGTATTCGACCAGCGTCCCGGCGGAAGCGTCTTTCTCCAAAACTTCTTTTATATACATATGGTTTCCGTATACCCTCTGTCCTTCCAGGACTTTTTGATCCGTGCTTTGTTCTGTCTTATGTTTCCTGATGAATGATCCCCGTCTGCGCGTCCGATTATCATTTTCATTTTACCATAAAACCGGGTCCATTTTTCTCGTAATATGCAGAAATCACGCATATAATAAATATCGAAAGCAGGTGCCGCATGGCGGCCCTGAAAGCAGCTGTCGCGCATTGCAGGAAGGAGCTTATCGTGAAACTTACAGGTGCGAAGATCATCCTGGAAAGAGGTATCCTTGAGGGAACGGTCTCGGTCAGCGGAGAACGAATAGCTTACCTGTCTGCAGAGAAGGAAGAAGGAATCGATCTGACCGGCTATTACCTTCTTCCCGGATTCGTGGACAACCATTGTCACGGGAGCGGTGAGCACTGGTTCTACGATGAACCGGCCAAGGCCGCACTATGGCATCTGCGGGAGGGGACGACGTCGATCCACGCATCATTGTGGAGAAACAAACCCTGCTATCCGTATCCGGAAACGTATGCCAGAATCAGGCAGGCGCAGAAGACAGCCCGGAACATTCGCGGGATCCACATGGAAGGACCCTATGTCGATCCGCATTACGGTGCGGATGCGATCGACGAATGGCCGGTCAGGAGAGAAGAGTATCTTGCGTGGATGGAGGCCGGAAATGATCTCGTTGATTACTGGACGATCGATCCGAACCTTCCGGGCATCCGCGATTTTGCGCTGGAGGCACAGAGAAGGAATATCCATCTCGGTGTATGCTATTCAGAAGTAAAACCGGAACTTCTGGAGCAATATGTCGATCTGGGACTCACGATCGGCACGCATATCCTCTGCGGGACGGGCAAGGCGAAGCCGATGTTCGCGGGAACGTATGAGCCGGGATCGGATGAATTCGTGCTCGTGGATGACCGGATGTACGCGGAAGTCATCGCCGATTCGCTCGGCGGCCATGTACGGCCGTATTATCTGAAACTGATATATAAATGCAAGGGCCCGGACCGGACGATCCTCGTATCTGACTGCTGCGCCTGTGGTGATACCTTCGGTTCCGATGTCAATGTGATCAACGGGGAACTTTACGGAAGCCGTCTAACGCTTTCCGTCGCAATCCGTAATATGAAGAAACACACCGGGGCCGGTATTGTGGAATTGGCGAAGATGGCGTCGACAACACCTGCAAAAGCCCTGGGCCTGTATGCGGAACGCGGCTCGATCGCACCCGGTAAAATTGCCGACCTTGTCATTCTGGACCGGGATCTTATGGTAAAGGGCGTGCTGCTTGGCGGAGAGTGGGTGCGGAAGGAGTTCTGAAACGGATCCTGGAACTTACCTGAGGTTGACATAAATGGAGATACCTGTGAAGATCATAGAATACGGCACGCAGAACCCGGACGTCATCATGCTCCTCCACGGCGGAGGCCTCTCCTGGTGGAATTTCCGCATCGAAGCGGAGCTCCTTTGCGGCAGTTACCACGTCGTCCTGCCGGTCCTCGATGGGCACGCGGAGAGCGATGCGGATTTCGTGAGCATCGAAGAAAATGCGCGAAGGATCATTTCCCATATCGAAGGCGCGTACGGCGGGTCCGTACTCGCGATCGGCGGGCTGTCCCTCGGCGCGCAGATCCTTGTTGAGATCCTTGCGCAGCGGCCGGATACCTGCCGGTATGCCGTCATCGAGAGCGCGTCCGTGATCCCGTCCCGCATAACGCATGCCCTGATCGGCCCGACGTTTTCGTCAAGCTCTGGCCTCATTAAGCAGGAGTGGTTCGCGAAGATGCAGTTCAAATATCTCCGCATGCGGGACGATCTCTTCGAGGACTATTTCCGGGATACGGCAAAGATCACGAAGGGCAACATGATCTCCTTCCTTAAGGCAAACACCTCTTACGCGCCGAAGCCGGAGCTTCGGAAGTGCCGTGCGAAGGTGCGGGTCGTTGTCGGAGGGAAGGAGCAGAAGGACATGCTGCGGTCCGCAAGGCTCCTCCATGAGATGCTGCCGGGAAGCACGCTGGAGGTCAAAGAGGGGCTTTATCACGGGGAGTATTCGATCAACCATCCTGAGAAGTACGCGGCGGAGCTTTGCGCGATGATGGAAGCGTAAAGAGGATTTTGGGAGGTATCGCTTTGAGCATTGCGGAACAGATGAAAATTGCGGCGGACCGGCTGTTCGGAGGACAGGACTGGTCTTTCTATCTGTACGGCGATCTCTGGGATGCGGCGGATGTGCAGGATCTCATCAAAGCGGACGCCTTTTCTGCGCTGTGCCTTTACTATATCCTTGCGAAAAAGGACGTCCGGCGGAGCATGCTGGAGCGCCTGGGAGAGGTGCTCGAGATCGCACACCCGGAGGAGGCCGTCCAGCGTTTTATCCTGGAAAACTGGAACGCCCCGGAAGACGTCCTTGACATGTTTCACCGCGTTCCGCGTGCGTCCGCGCTCCTTTCGGATCCTGACGGGGTCCTTGCGGAGGTAAAGGATTTTCCCAAGATCGTCTTGACGATGGGAGGAGGC
>JAFOIS010000229.1 GCA_017420605.1 Lachnospiraceae bacterium
GAAGCATCCATGCCGGAGGATCCGCCCATGGCAGCCATCATCGACGAAGCGCCGCCGCTGTAGCCGGAGGCCGGGATCTCAAGATCAAGGAGGTTTTCTTTCGTGAGCGGATCGGTCTCGTCACGGATGACGACGTCCATGGACACCCCGTCCACGGTGACCGTCGTCGACGTCACCTGGGTATTCAGCCGCTGCTGGATCGCCATATAGATCTGCGCGACCGTAAGCCCTTCCGCCATGGCCTTGTCCTTGTCGATCACAAGGTGCAGGACCTTATCGCCCTCTTCGATACCGTTGCTGATATTGCCGAAGCCCGTGATCTCTCCGACGATGCCCTGAAGGTCTTCGCTGATCTCCTTCAGTTTGTCCACGTCGTCGCCGTAGATCTCGATGGAAAGTCCGGAGCCGAGATACGACGTGATCTCACCCATCGCGCTCGTCGTGACACTGACGGTACAGTCGATGTCTTTCACGGCTTCCCGGATATCCGCGCTGATCCGCTCCACAAAATCGCTTTCGGCATCTTCGGGGATCGTCACAAAACACACGTAGCGGCCAAAGCCCGATCCGCCGGAAGACGTGCCCGCCATACCGGAAGTGAGAAGGCTCGCGGAGCTCCCCTGGTCCATCATACCGACTTCCAGGATCCCGTCCACCGTCATCACGGCGTTCATGACCTCATCGGCCCGGGCATAGGATTCCTCGCGGGTGAGGCCTTCGGGCGTCGTGACGTCGACTTCGATATTGTTCGATACGATGTTCGGGATCATGACGATGCCGGTGCGCAGCAGCTGCCAGACGGACACCGCAAGCAGCGCCACCGCAAGAAGGAGAGGCACGGCCTTGACGCGGAGGCAGAAGCGCAGGATCTTTTCATAAAATGCAAGGACCGCTTCGAACGCTTTGCTCTTCTTCGGTTTGAGTTTTTTCAGGATCGTGCTCGCCGAAGCCGGAATGACCGTGATGGACACGACCAGGGATGCCGCGAGGCAGAAGGTGATGGAGAGCGCCATCGGCACGAGCAGCTCATTGACCATGCCGGTCGTGAAGACCATCGGCAGGAAGACGCAGATCGTCGTCAGCGTGGACGAGACGATCGCGCCGGTCACCTGCTTCGCGCCCTGGACAGAGGCCTGCGGCGCCGCCATTCCCCGGCCGCGGAGCCGGAAAATGTTCTCCATGACGACGATCGAGTTGTCGACCAGCATGCCGACGCCGAGCGCAAGGCCCGACAGCGTCATCATGTTGAGCGACAGCTTGCAAAAATACATGAGCACGATCGTGACCATGACGGACAGCGGCATGCCCAGCGCAACGAGGAACGTCGGACGGATATCCCGAAGAAAGATCGCGAGGATCAGGATCGCCAGAAGGCCGCCGAGGACCATGCTCTCGACGATGTTGTCGACGATCAGCGTGATATAGGTGCCCTGGTCGACCAGAACGACCGTATCAAGTCCCGGATAGTCCTCTTCGAGCTGGGAAAGCGCCTTATTGCAGCCGCGGGATACTTCGTTCGTGCCCGCAGTGGAACTTTTATAGACGCACATCAGGACCGACGGCTTGCCGTTGAGACGCGTATAGCTGAGGCCCGCGTTGTCGATCACCGTGATCTGCGCCACGTCGGACAGGCGCACGACGCCGACGCCGTCGATCTCGCACAGAAGCGCGTCCGCGATGTTCTCGGGCGTTTCGAACTCGTCGCCGACCTTAAGGAGCCAGGCATTGTCTTCTTCATCGTCGATATATCCGGCCGGCATGGAAAAGTTCTGAGCATAGATCATGCCGGACAGCGTGGAGATCGAAAGCAGGGAATCGAGGTTCGCGTTCGCAAGCGCCTGCGACTTTGCGCCGTCATACTGCGCCTTCGCCTGCGCCAGCTGCGTCTCCGCGTCCGAAAGCTGCCTTGCGGCTTCCGAGAAACCGAGCGCCGCCATCAGCTGCGCCTGCGTCAGCGTTCCGAACGCGGTCTCCGCCGTCGCGAGGATCGACGGGATCTGGTCGATCCCGCTGCTAAGCGACGTCATCGCGGTACTGAGTCCGCCCTCCATCTGCGAAGCTCCCTCCGGGGAGATCGCGCGCAGTTTTTCGATCGCCGCCTGCAGACGGACGAGCGCCGCGCGGATACGTCCGGCCAGCCGCAGCATATCCTCAAAGGAAGTGCCGGCGTTCGCCGCCGCGTCCCGAAGCTCGTCGATGATCGCCTGGAACTCTTCTCTGAGCTCCTCGATGCGCCGCGCAAAATCGTCACCGCCCGGCGCGGGAGACGGTTCCCCGGTCGGAGAAGGTTCCCCTGTGGGAGACGGCTCCCCGGTCGGAGATGGTCCTCCTGTCGGAGAAGGCTCCTCCGAAGGAGACGGTTCTCCGGTCGGAGACGGCTCACCCGAAGGAGACGGTTCTCCGGTCGGAGACGGCTCTTCGCCCGGAGAAGGCTCACCCGTAGGAGAAGGTTCCTCCGTCGGAGAAGGCTCTTCTCCCGGCGCCGGATCTCCGGCCGGATCCGGATCGTTTTCCTCCGTATCCTGCGCGCCCCCTTCCCCGGTCTGCGGAGACGGAAGCGCCGTGCGCGGCGTCACGATGGTCGCCATTTCCTGCGCGGCATCTCCGATCTCCCTTCCCGCCGCGGAGATCTCGTCAAAGATCCCCATCAGGCTTTCCATACGGTTTGCCAGATCATTGATCCTTGCCTTCAGCTGCGGAAGCATGCGGGACACTTCGCTCCGGATCGTGCCGAAAATGGAACCCGAGAGCGTCGAACCGAAGGACGCTTCCTGCTCCGCAAGAAGTTCCCTGCCGTCCGCTACCGCCTTCTCCGCGTCGTCCAGCTGTTTTTTCGCGTCCGCCAGGGCGGAATTTACTTTCATCAGGATCCGGTCGTTGACGTCGTCGATCTTGCCCTGGTCGAGACTCACCTCGATCGTTTTTTCCACAAGGCCGATGTCGCTGACGTTCGCGACGCCGCTCTGCCGTTCCATATAAGGCGTCACGCGGTCGCGCACGAAATCGGACAGTTCGTACATATCCATGTCTTCATGACTGACCGCGACGTACATAGTCGCCATCATATCCATGGAAAGACGCATCATCTGGGGATTGCCGACGCCGTCCGGGAAATTTCCCCGGACC
Organism: Lachnospiraceae bacterium; assembly: GCA_017420605.1. GTDB lineage: Bacteria > Bacillota > Clostridia > Lachnospirales > Lachnospiraceae > Chordicoccus. The sequence continues at coordinate 3,127 of JAFOIS010000229.1, forward strand.
TGGTCGAGCGCATTGGAAATATCGATGCCGGCGCTGTCCATGTTCGTGCCGTCCTGGAATTCGAGCTGGACCATGGAAAAGTTTTCCGCGTTGACGGAATAGACGTTTTTCACGCCCTGCACGGTGCCGAGGGCACGTTCAAGGGGCTCCGAGACCTGGGCCTCCACGCGTTCGGGAGAAGCGCCGGGATAGGTCGTGATGACCAGTACGAAAGGAACGCTCACCGGCGGAAGAAGGTCCGTCGTAAGCCGCATGATCGAGACCACGCCAAGAGCGATCGCGATGACGACCGCGACCAGAACGGTAAATGGTTTCCTGACACTGTATCTCGACATTCGGTAAAAACGCGCAGTTCCCCTGCGCCGCGGGCAATGCACACTACAGCATTGTAACTATACCCAATCGACGGTGCAAAAGCAACGAAGGTGAACGCATTTCATAAAGATTTCAGAATTTGCGGCACATTCCCGCGTAAGAGATGCCGTTCCGCATAAAAAAGGCCGGCGCGCGGGGCGCCGGCTGCTTTCGTTCCGCCGCTGTCATGCGGCGGTATCAGACTTTAAAACTCCACGAGATCCATCGGGCGGATCGGTTCCGCCATCTTCTCGGAGACGTACATCGTGCCCTTCGAAAGCTGGAAGAGCGACGCCGGGACTTCCTTGCAGACCGGCCCGTACAGCTGGATACGGGAGATCATGCGTTCCCAGGAGGAGTACATGCCGGACCCCATGCAGAAGCCGAGGTCGTGCCGTTCGAGGTGTTCCCTTGCGTGCATGACGTCGCGCGGCCCGATCGAGACGGAATAGCGCGGGGTGTGCCAGATATCGCCGTTCCTTCCGGTCGAGTTCTGCGCGACCGTCAGGCGCGTGTTGTCGACGAAGCCCGCCTTGCGCTCCATGAATTCCTCCAGGGTGTCCGCCGCAAAAGCGTTGATGCCCGGATCGATGAATGCCGTATGGCCGACCCAGCCGGTCGCGGAAATGATCAGGTCCGCGCCGCCGCCGCCGACTTCGTCGATGAGATCCGAATAATACGGCAGGTTCTCGTTCGTATAGTAATGGATCTGCGAAAGCTTCGGACGCAGGTCTTCGCGGAAGCTTAAATAGAACTCGCGCAGGAAATGTCCGCCGAGCGACGGGCCGTAGGTGATCGGCGCCACGTTGCCGTCCTCGTCCGCCCATTCATCCATGCAGAACGCGTGGATATTGCGGCCGCTGACGTTGAAAACGTTGCACATTTCCACAGCCGAAACGTAGACGTTTCTCCAGGAGTTCGGGAAGACGATGACGGTCTTCTTATCTTCCACGTCGGAGAGCCAGATCCGGTTGAAAAGCTCCGTCGCGATGGCGCTTTCCGGATGCGGGACGACGCGGATGGAGTACCCGTTCTCATTGGTGATCTCCATCTCTTCGCGGCGGATATTGCGGCAGCGTTCGAGGACCAGAGGATCCTTTACCGGAAACCAGTCCGGGATCTCGAAATCAAATAAATTCCTGTTCATTTCACGCTCCTCCTTCCGCTTTTCTGATCGCTTCGATCTTTTCGCCGAGCCAGTCTTCGTCGCCGCCGTAATTCGTCGGTGCCGACACGGTCGCCGATACATAGCAGGTGCCCGGGAAGAGCCGGAGGATCGAGCCCGGATTTCTCGGATCGATCGGGCCGTACATCGCCAGCTGGAGGCACGGCTTCTGCAGGTTGTTCGCCCCGTTCGCGGAGGTAAGGAAGTTGAAGCACAGATTCAGCTTTGCCGCCTTAAGATCCTTCGGTCCGATCGTGACCGTGCACGGCGGGACGTTCGAGATATCGCCGGAGCAGCCGAACATGCCGCGCAGGGAATCAAGGCAGAGCTGCTCCATCATCGGCGTCACATGCGCCGAGCCCTTGGACAGCAGTTCTTCGACGGTCTTAGACGCGAAGCTTTCGGCATCGATATTGCGGATGCCGGTCCAGCTCATTTCCGAATAGATAACGTCCGCGCCGCCCGCTTCGGCGATCAGGTCGGAATACGTATCGACATTGTCCTTTGTCCAGAAATGGATCTGTTCCATCGGCATGCGCAGCGCCGGATCGATCTTTTCATAGAAATACTTCATCCACTGGCCGCTGCGGCTGTACGGGCTCTCATACGGGGCGACCTCGCCCTTTTTGTTCGCGTACTCATCGAAGAAGAAGACTTCGACGTTCCGGCAGCTTACGCGGAACTTGTTCAGGTTCTCGGCCACACTGCGGTAAACGCTGTTTTCCGGAGAAGGCAGCACAACGACGAACTTTTTGTCTTCGACATCCGACATCCGGATGCGCTGGAAGAGATCGACCGCGAAATAGTTCCTCGCGTCGTAAACGCATTTCAGCTCAAATTCCGGATTCTCAAAGATCCTGCCCTGGTTTGCGCGGATGTCCGTGAGCATGACGCGGTCGAGGACTTCCCGGTCCGCGAACGGCGTCCATGGCGCGGGCGCAAACCGCCAAGCGTTTACAAAAGCCATACACAATTCCTCCTTTTTCGCTCGTTATCCCGCATCTTCGGTCCGGAAAGCCGGGCCGCGGATCCGGGGCGTTATCCTTACCGCAAAGCGCGGCGATACACCTTTTTTAAGTATACCGCCGCGCTCTTTTTCTGACAATATGGTTTTGTTCCTTCCCGCATCCGGAATATCTTATCCGTTTCCGGAAATAAGCCTTACTCGGCGTACGGCGCCTTGAGCTCGTGTTTTTCGAAGGCAAGCTTCAGGGCGCGGAGAATGATCCGGCGCGCGTCGTAGATGTTGCCTTCCGCCACGTTGGCGGTGATGAGGATGTACGTGTTGCAGTCGTCCATCTCGTCGACGCCCCGGTAGACGGGCGGTTCCGCGAAGACGGACGGATACTCCGAAGCAGCGGCGGAAAGCGCTTCCGCGACCGCGCCTTCGACCTTGGTGAGCGGATCCTCGTAATTGACCGGCACCGATACGACCGCCACCGATTTTTCCCTGGAAAGGTTAATGATCGACTCGATGGAGGAATTCCGGATGATATTGACGCTGCCGCCGGGATCTTTGATGCTGACGGTACGGATGCCGATCTGCGTCACTTCGCCGCGGAAGTCGTCCAGCGCGACGATATCGCCGACCTGGATGTCGTTGTCCATTATCAGGAAGATGCCGGCCAGGACGTCCGCAATGATCGACTCGGACCCGAGCCCGAGAACGATCCCGACGATCCCGGCGCCCACGAGGATCGAGGTCGTGTCGACGCCGATCTGGATCAGCGCCAGCACGATGCCGGCAAACCAGATCAGGAAGAAGAGGATGCTCCCGATCATGCGGATGATCGTCCGCGCCCGGTGGTTCTTAAAGCCGATGCTGACCAGCTTTTTCACCAGGAATGCGACCGCCGCCGTGACGACGAGCACGATCAGCATCCGGACAACGCCGGGAATACCGCTTTCCGCAAAAACCGCAAGATATAACATTTTCTGTTCCTCCCTTATCCTTTATCTCTCTGCCGCCGGGGCGGCTTACATTCAACTCAGATACCCGCTCGGGGGCGCCCATTTATATCCTGAGCCATAAGATTCGGCAGTCCCGACATCGATATGCCCGCGGCAGGTCGGACAGTAGTAATAATCGCTCGTAGGATAGATCGAAGCGCACGGTCCTCCCGATTCATTATAGAAGACCCAGTTATGCCCGTTCCCCATAGCGGAATGAGCGTCGTCCACGTCGCCGCAGCGGCTGCATTTATGTTCCTCGACCCAAGTCTGATAACACTTATTGACATTTTTATACCTATCGGCCGTCACCCACCGGTAGTTGTGTCCGAGCGCCGGCGTCTCCGCCCTGACGGTATCTCCGCACCGCGAGCACCGCTTTGTCGTGCGCCCGCCCGCCGTGCAGGTCGCCGCCACGTTCTCGACGGTCTCGTACGCATGCCCGAGCGCCGCGATGTCTCTCTCCTCCACGCTCTCTCCGCAGACCGTGCAGAAAATGCATTCCGTACCTTCCGTAAGGCAGGCCGGCGCGAGCGTTTCCACCCATTCGCCGGAAGGCGTATGACCGTTTGCCGGCTGCTCGCGCCAGCGGCACTCCTTGCCGCAGACCGTGCAGTACTGGACCTCATGTCCTTTCTCCGTACACGTCGGGACATCCAGGGTGACCCAGGTCCCGTCCGGTCTATGCCCGAACGCGCGCAGGATCTTTTCTTCCACATGTTCTCCGCAGCGGAGGCACGGAATATATTTCAGACCGTTCTCGTCGCAGGTCGCCTCTTTTTCCGTGATCCACTCTCCGGACGGATCGTGGCCCAGTGCCGGGACCGGCCGTGTATCGACGACCTCCCCGCATTCCGTGCAGGTCATGCTCTCTTCCCCGTCTTCCGTACACGTCGGAGATCCGGTCAGGACCCACTTACCGGAGGGCGTATGCCCGTACGCCGGGATCTTTTTCGTTTCCGCGCTCTTTCCGCATTCGGAGCAGAGCCGGTACGCGGATCCGTCTTCCGTGCAGGTCGCCTCTTTTTCCGTGATCCATGGCCCGACGGGCGTGTGCGTATGGCTGCCCATGCCGATCGCTTCCCGCACGGGATCCGGGATCAGGATTTTTTCCGCAAAGACAGACTGTGCGAAGAGAAGCGAACCGATCACGAGGATCAGCGCGGACCTTGCCAGCGCGGCCGTGACCGACCTTGCCCTCTTTCCGGCTTTACCGGCTTCCTCCGCTTCGCTCGCTTCCCCGGAGATGCCGCTGCCTAAGGCGGGCATCGCTTCGAGGTTGAACTCGTCCTCATGGGAGAACTTCTCCTCCGCGGAGAACCTCTCGTCGCAGCCGAAATGTTCTTCCCGCCGGACGTATTCCTTTTCCCGCTCCCGATACTCCGGGCCGCGGTCGCGAAACTCTTTCCGTGCCATCAGTTCTCTCCGCTTCCGGTACTCTCCCCGTCTTTATCCTCTGCCGCGTGTGCCTCGGCGTCCGGCCGGAACTGCGTGTTGTAAAGTTCCGTATACACGCCGCCGAGCGCCACGAGGTCGCGGTGCTTCCCGCGCTCGACGATCCGGCCGTCCTTCAGCACCAGGATCTCGTCCGCCTTGAGGATCGTGGACAGACGGTGCGCGATCAGGATGCTCGTACGGGATTCGACGAGCGGGTCGATCGCCTCCTGGATCTTCGCCTCGGAGATGGAATCCAGCGCACTTGTCGCTTCGTCGAAGATGAGCAGCGCGGGATCCTTGAGCAGGACGCGTGCGATCGAGATGCGCTGTTTTTCGCCGCCCGACAGTTTAAGGCCCCGGTTGCCGACCATGGTGTCGAAGCCCTTCTCCTGCCGCTCGATGAAATCGTAGATATTGGCTTTTCTGCAGACTTCGACGAGTTCTTCTTCCGTCGCGTCCGGCTTGACGTACAGCAGGTTCTCGCGGATCGTCCCGTTGAAAAGGTACGTCTCCTGCGTCACGATGCCGATATGGCTGCGAAGGAAGGCGAGATCGAGTCTTTTTACACCGATCCCGTCAAAGAATACGCAGCCGCCGGTGGCGTCGTAAAGGCGCGGGATCAGGTTCACGAGCGTGCTCTTTCCGGAGCCTGACGGGCCGACGATCGCGACGCAGTCTCCCTCCCGGAGTCTGAACGTGATATCCCGGAGGATCTGCCGCTCCGGCTCATAATAGAAATTGACGTGCCTGAACTCCACCTCGCCGTGTACTTCTTTCGGGATCACGGGGTGTTTATCGTTTTTGATCTCCGGCTCCATGTCGAAGTACTCGAAGATGCGCGTGAACATGGCCATGGAACGGATCCAGTCGACCTGCACGTTGAGGAGCTGGTTGACCGGGCCGTACATCCTCCCGAGCAGCGCGACGAGTACGGTGATGTCGCCGACGGTGAGCGACGAATCGTATTTCATGATCAGAATGCCGCCGACAAGATACAGAAGCATCGGCCCGATCGAGGAGACCGTGGAAATGATGACGCGGAACCAGCGGCCGGCAAGACTCTCTTTGATGTTCAGCCGGATCATGCGGCGGTTCGCGTTTTCGTAACGGCCGTATTCATAATCTTCCTTGCCGAAGAGTTTGACAAGCGTCTGGCCGCTCACCGACATCGTCTCGTTCAGGATCCCGTTGATCTCGTCGTTGCACTCCTGCGCTTCCCTCGTCAGCGTCCAGCGCGTTTTGCCGGCCTTCCGCATGGGGATCGTAAAGAGCGGAACAATGATGATACCGATCGTCGCGAGGATCCAGTTCTTCCGGTACATGGCGACGAGCGCGACGATGAGCGTGATGGAATTCGACAGGATCGACGCGAACGTGCCGGTGATCGTGGACTTCACACCGTCGATGTCGCTGGTCATGCGGGTAATGATGTCGCCCTGATTGTTGCTTGTGAAGAACCTCTGCGACATGCTCTGCAGATGCCGGTACATCGCGTTCCGCATATCAAATGTGATGTGCTGCGCGATCCAGGTATTGAGATATCCTTCCGCCACGCCGATGAGGTTTGACAGGAACGTCACGAGAAGGGACAGCAGGATGAGCGTCACGAGGGCGCGCATATTCCGTCCCAGAATACCGTCGTCGATGATGCGGCCGGTCAGGACCGACGGCAGCATAGAGCAGACCGAGGAAATAATAAGACACAGCAGCGTGAGGAGAAGCTGCTTCCAGTAAGGAAGAAGGTAGGAAAAGACACGCTTGAGAAGAGCGCCTGTGATCTTCGGCGCGTTCTGTTTTTCTTCTTCCGTAAGATACCCCGCTCCGCGCGGTCCGCCCATCGGAGGCATAATGCACCTCTTTCTTTCCTGAAGCAAAGCGGTCTGCCCCGGGCAGGGGCAGACCGTATTACTCCGGTATTACATTCTGGAAGCCGTATTGGCGGCTTTCTTTCCCTTTACGGCGGAAAGGATCGACGGCACCGCGCCGAGCGCCGCGAAGAGATACATCTTCGCGAGGTTGCCCGCATACGCGCCGGAATCGATCATATCCGCCTCCATGAATTTCGGCAGCAGCTTGAACGCGTCGAAGAAACCGTAATCCGACTGCCGGGCAATGGACACCGCCCAGTCGATTCGGTCGCCGAGATAGACCATCACCAGCATGATCGCGATCGAGATGATGATCCCTTTCGTGGTAAGCTTTCCTCCGAGCAGTTCATATCCCTTCAGCGCGCAGACCGCCATGACGATCCCGGAGACGGCCGATATGAAGCCGAGCTGTCCGAGCAGGACGATCAGGGCCACGCCGATGAGCGAGCCGAGGAAGGCGCCGACCACGCCGCCGACCACGTTTTCCGGTTTCGCGTCGTATGCCGCCTGTCTGGCCTCCCCTTCCTGCACCGTGATCGCAAAGCATGTCTGGCACAGGATCTGTCTCCCGAGGCCGACTTTGACGACTTCCGCGGGCAGCGGCTGTCCGCATTTCTCACATACGCTCTGGTATCCGTTCTGATAGCACCAGTTCACGATAAAGTTAAGGCCGCGCACGGCAAGCTCCGCAATATTCTCGGGATTTCCCTTCGGGCGGAACGATACGGTCACGTGCGTATTGCTGGCCATGACGTTCGTGATGGCCGGTTCGGCCTTAACGGCCGCCTTAAGAAGGTTTACGTCAGGATTGACGCCGTCCGTCCGCCGGACTGACAGGTGCAGCTGGTAAGCTCCGGCCGCGGTAAACGGCATCATATAGAGCGTATAGCCGCTGTAGGCTCCGTAAAGGACACAGGTCCCGGCTTCCTGCATGAGACCGGTGCGCGTCTGGATCGCGTTTGCAACTTTCTGCAGTTTCGTCATGTAGTTTTCCCCCTCCTGCCGCATAGTGCGGTTTATTATGGTTATTGTATCAGAAGAAGCCCGCGTCTGCAAACCCTCCGTCTATCCGGAGGACCCGCGCAGGCCTCAGTCCCCGATCCGGATCGTCAGAACGTTCAGTCCCAGAATGTTCTGATACTGTATATCCTTCGCCATCCGGTAGATCATGCGGATCCCTATATTCTTCATGACGTCCCCGTCTTCGGTAAGTTTCCTGCGCTCGCCGGGATCGAACGGCACACAGTCGTCCTTGATGCGCAGGATCACGTCGCTGTCCTTATGCACGACGCGCACGTCCACGGTGTGCTGCTTCCGGTCTTTTACAAAACCGTGGCTGACGACGTTGCCCGCCATTTCTTCCATGCAAAGTGCTCCAAGATAAGCGTTCCTGCTGCCCACGCCCTTTGCAAGGCAGAACGCCTGGATCCGTTCCGCGACGGTCACGACGTCTTCCATGCCCCGGACCGTCAGATCGAGCCGTTCCGAAGACGGCACCCCGAAGTCGGCCGGGATGACCATGAGCTCCTCCATGTTCCGCGGGATGCGGCGGCCTTTCACAGCCGCGTACGCGGCGATCACCAGCACCGAAACGATCCCGTTCAGCACGTTCGCGATATAGACGCTGTTCATTCCCAGCGTACGGATGAGAAGCGCGGTAAAGGCTGATACGCAGACAAAGCCGTCCAGCAGCGCAAGGATATGGACCAGTCCGGTTTTTCCGGAGGTCTGCGCGTAGCAGGTGAAATGCATGCAGATGACGGCAAGCGGCATGCACAGCGGCAGGATCCGGAAGCCCCATACGGTCATCATGAAGACGGGTTCGGCGGGATCCTTATAGAAAATGGACGTCAGCGGCACCGCGCACGCGATGATCACGGCCGCAACGGCACTCATAAGCGGCAGATACCGCCGGAACATCACCCGGAAGACATCCGTCAGCGTCTGACGGTCTTCCTCACCGGTGCTGACGCTGATGAGGAGCCGGGATACCGCCAGCATACCGTTTGGCACGGCCCATATAAGGCCGAGGAAGTTATTGGCGGCTGCAAACGCGGAGATCCCGACGCTGCCGACGAAAACGGTAAGCAGGCGGTTGACGATCAGGCCCCGCACGGTCTGATAGACATTGCCGGCCGCGCCGGGAAGCCCGATCCGGAGGATCCCGCCGCATTCATTCCATGCAAGATGACGGAATGACACGCGGAAATGCGACTTTCCGGATACAAAGAACGCCGCCTGTACCGCAAAGAAGATCCACATACCGAGCGATGAGGCGAGGGCGAGCCCGAACGCCTCGAGGGAAAGCACCTGCACGAAAACATAATTCAGAACGAGGTTCGCGGCAATATAAACAAGACTTGCAATCAGCGTCCGTCTGCCCCTGTTTTCGATAAGAAGGAAGGCCGCGCAGGAGCTGCCCAGTATGGCCGGAACGATGCCGATCGCCTGGCCGAGAAGATACCTGTTAA
>JAFOIS010000230.1 GCA_017420605.1 Lachnospiraceae bacterium
ACACGGACATGGAGGTATATCAGATGAAAAAGCAGAACAAAAAAGCGGCAACGGTCCTGGCCGCGCTTCTCCTTTCACTTTCGCTGGCCGCGTGCGGCTCCACGGAGGGCGGTACGGTCCTTGGCGGCACGACGGAAAGTTCGGCGGCATCGGAGTCCGCCGGAAAAGAATCGAAGGGATCGGACGGAAAGGACAGATCCGAAAACGGAAAATCTTCGAGTGAGGAAAGCAGCACAGCTGACTCTGCGGCAGGCAGCGAAAGCCCGTCCGCCGGCAGCGAAGAAGGATCTTCCGGGACAGGATCTTCTGAGAGCAGCGGCAGCGAGGCATCGAACGGCGAAAGCGCCGGCGCGGTCGTCCCGGTCTCCACGGTCACCGTTCCGGAAGGATTTACCGAGCGGGATTTTGACGGAAGCTATTCCGATTATGTGACGGTAACGCTGAACGGATCAAGCGCTTCGGCAGACGGCTCGGGCGTATCGGTGAGCGGCAGCACGGTCACGATCACGGAAGAAGGCACCTATCTTTTTACGGGAGAACTTGACGGACAGATCGTCGTCGACGTCGAGGACGAGAACGCGAAAGTGCAGATCGTACTGGACGGCGCGAAAATCACGAACAGCAGCAGCGCAGGAATCTACGTGAAGAATGCCGACAAGGTCTTCCTTACCCTTGCGGAAGGTTCGGCCAACGAAGTCTCCTCGACCGGCTCATACGTACAGACCGACGAGAACAATGTGGACGCGGCGATCTTCTCGAAAGACGACCTGGTGATCAACGGGAGCGGCACACTGACGGTCTATTCCGCCCAGGGTCACGGGATCGTTTCCAAGGATGACCTCAAGGTGACGGGCGGCACGATCGATATCACCTGCGCGAAGAAGGGCCTCAACGCCAACGATATGGCCGGCATCGCGGGCGGCAGCCTGAGTATCGACGCCGGAACGGACGGCATCCGGGCGGACGCGCTGGTACTCATCGAAGACGGCACCGTCGTGATCGATGCCTCGGAAGGAATCGAGTCGACAGTCGTTACGATGAACGGCGGAGACGTGACCATCTACGGTTACGACGACGGGATCAATGCCTCGCAGAAAACGACGGACGGTTATCCCACGATCGAGATCAACGGCGGAACGCTGACGGTCACGATGTCCCAGGGAGATACGGACGCGCTTGACAGCAACGGCTACCTCTACATCCGCGGCGGCACGGTCACGATCAATGCACAGTTTGCCTTTGACTTTGAACGGGGTGAAATGACCGGCGGAACGGTCTATGTGAACGGACAGCAGATAACGGAACTGCAGAACTCCATGATGGGCGGAGGCGGTTTCGGAGGCCGTGGACAGGGCGGCCCCGGAGGTTTCGGAGGATATGGTCAGCAAGGCGGGCAGAACAGCCCGCCAAGCGGCTTTTCAGGAGAAGGCGGACAGATGCAGGATCCAGGTACACCGCCGGACGGACAGGGTACGCCTCCTGGCGGCTATGGCGGAGGTCCCGGCGGACCAGGCGGCAGGCACTGATCTTCACGCGGCAGCAAACATACCGACCTGCATGCCGCACTAGATGGATGTCTTACAGATCTACGTATCGCAGCACGGTTTCGAACGCGACTTCATACCCCGGACGGAGGGAGGAACGCAGAATATACTCTTCGCGCGTGTGCGCGCCATGTCCCAGATAATTCCCGAAGCACAGAGCCGGGATCCCCAAAGAAAGCGGAATATTGCAGTCGGTCGACGCGGGCGTTAAGGAAACTTCTTTTCCGTAGATGCGCTCGAGCATTTTTTTTGTGTCGGAGATCATTTCTTCGCGTTTAGCGGCCTGTTCTTCTGTCAGATTCTCGCACGGCCGTACACCGACGACCTCGACGTCGACGCTGACGTCCGCGGAGCGGTGCGCTTCGAAGATCCGGTCGAAATGCGCCTGCATTTCCGCAAGATCATCCTTATCATCCGAACGGAATTCACAGAGCATCGACGCCTGCTGCGCGATGGTATTGACGGAGGTGCCGCCTTCGATCGTGCCGACGTTGTAGGTCGTGCGCCCGCGCTTCGGGACCTCGATTTGATAAAGATCTGAGATGATCGATGCAAGATGCGCGATCGCATTGGGATTGCCGAACGCGCTGTAGGAATGGCCGCCGCAGGTCCTGACGGTTACGCGCATCCGGATCGAGCCGACCGCGCGGTGGTCGATATTCGAGTAGCTTCCGTCGAAGGAAATGTGCATCCGCATCCGCTTGCCGTAGTCCTTGCAGATCTGGCGGATGCCTTTCAGATTCCCGAGGCCCTCTTCGCAGGAGTTGCAGACAAAGAGCACGCCGCCCGTCTTCGGGGAAAGGTGATTGTCCAGCATGTATTTGACAACCATGAGCATGGCGCAGACGCACGCAGTGTCATCGCCGATGCCCGGGCAGCACAGCCTGTCGCCGTCCATATGGAAGGGCAGGGGCGTCATGTCCGGAAAGACGACGTCGGTATGCGCGGTAAAGACGTCAAGATCAGGAGCAGCTGTCTCGTCAGCTAAGCCGGGTGCCGGCGCCTTCCGGGCGGCCCCGAACGGGATGATCACGTTCAGCGCCTCGTCGACCCGCACGCCTTCCGCGCCCCAGCCATCGAGGAGCTTCACCAGAAACTCGGCGCGTTTTTCCTCATGATGCGACGGCGACGGGATCTGCGCGAGCGTCACAAGAAGCTCATAGAATTCCTCCGCATGGTCGTCTATATATTTCCGTACGTCGTCCGCAAGCACGCACTCACAGGCGCTTCCCTGGCCGGGTACATTTTCACAAATCAAGTTTTCACAGATCTTGCTTTCCATATCTGCCTCCTATGCCTGATG
>JAFOIS010000231.1 GCA_017420605.1 Lachnospiraceae bacterium
CCGACTGGCTGGAGATCACGAACAACGGAGAGGCCGACGTCTCCCTGAAGGATTATTATGTATCGGACGACGCGGACGAACCGCTTCTCTTCGCCCTGCCGGACCGTATCCTGAAGCCGGGCGGGCAGATCCTGATCTATGCGGACGGGACCGCCGCGGAGGAGACCCAGGAGAGCAAGGCGGAGAAGAAAACGAAGCAGAGCAAAGCGGATAAGGACGCCAGGGACAGTAAGTCGAAAGCGTCCGGCGAAGACGGGAGCGCGGAGGGACCCGGCGAGATCATCCATGCGCCTTTCAAACTGTCCAAAGACGGCGAGCGCCTTACGATCACGCACAAAGACGGCACGCAGATCGACGTCTTTTCCTACGCCGGTTCGAAAAAGGACTACGCCATCCTTGCGGACGGGACGCTGACCGAATACGCAACGCCCGGATATCCGAACGACGACTTCGGCTATTATGAGTATCTGGAATCCCTGACCATGCCGGAGGGGCTTTGCATCACGGAGGTCGTCAACTCCAATGAAGGCAGTATCCTGCACGACGACTACGTGACCTCCGACTGGATCGAGCTCTATAACCACACCGGAAGCACGGTGGATCTTTCGGAGTATTATGTGAGCGACGATATGGACGAGCCCATGAAGGCGCAGCTTCCGGCGGTCACGCTGGGACCGGAAGAATACCAGGTCATTTTCTTCGACGAAGCGGAGGAATGGTACAAGACCTATGTGACGGGCTATACCATCGGCAGCGAGGACCAGGTCTTTCTTTTCGATAAGAGCGGAAGTCTCGTCGATGCCGTGACCGTTCATCTCATCCCGAACAGCTGCTCCTACGGGCGGCTTGCCGACGGCAAATACGCGTATTTCCAGAATCCGACGCCCGGAAGGGGCAACGGCGCAGCCGGTCTTACGATGATCGCGAAGACGCCGGAAACGTCTGTTGCCCAGGGTGTCTATGAGAGCGCGGGCGCGCTCTCGGTCGAACTGTCCGGGGAAGGACAGATCTTCTACACCCTGGACGGCAGTACGCCGGACATAACTTCCCGGCTCTACGAAGCGCCGATCGAGATCGCAAGGACGAGCGTGATCCGTGCGGTCAGCGTAACGCCGGGCAAGATGACGAGCCGCGTTATGACGGCCAGTTACATCATGAACGAGGGGCATGTGCTGCCGGTACTTTCGCTTGTGACGGACGAAGAAAACTTCTACGACGACGAGATCGGCATCTACGTCACGGGCAACTACGACAATTACCAGCAGAAATGGGAACGTCCGTGCAGTCTCACCTTCTTCGCGGACGGCGGGACCGTATTCTCCGAAGACTGCGGCGTGCAGCTGATGGGCGAGGGCAGCCGCGAATGCGAGAAAAAGTCGCTCCGCATCAATTTCAAGGCGGGCTATGGAAAATCGAAGCTGGAAGCGGACGTATTCGGCAACGGCATCACGAAACATAAGTCGATCGCCATCCGCGCCGGCGAGGATATGCCGTACGCGATCATCCGCAACGACGCTTTCCTGAAGCTTGCGAAACCGACCAACGCGCTGACCCAGGATACCCGCTGGTGCGTTCTGTACCTGAACGGCTCCTACTTCGGTCTCTATACGCTTTCGGAGCGCTTCTCCAGCTACTGGTACGAGCAGCATTACGGCGTTCCGGAAGAGAATATGGAGATCGAGAAAGCGCCGGTCTTCGAGGACGATACGCACTTCAAGGATCTTCTGGCATACGCGGAAGAAAACGACATGACGGATCCGGAAGCGTACGCGTACCTTTCCGGGCAGGTCGACGAAGACAGCCTCATCGACTGGATCGTGCTGGAAGCCTACTCCCACAACATGGATATCAGCGGCAACGTGCGCTACGTCTATTCGCTTGACGGTACGGTGCCGATGAAATACGCGTTCTTCGATCTGGACTGGGCGTTCGAGGGCAGCGGCGACAACTTCGAAGTCATGACGCTCGACCGCCAGTGGAACAAGATCTACAATGCGCTGATGGAGAATGAAGAATTCCGCGCGCGCTTCATCCGCCGTATGGGCGAGCTTCTGGGCGGGCCGCTGCGGAAAGAGCGCATGGCGCAGATCATCGCGGAGGAGGCCGACATCATCCGGCCCGAAGTGCCGCGGGAGCGGTCGCTCTGGAATCTGGGCGGCGAAAAGTTCGTGCAGGACTGGGAAGAGGAGATCGACTATCTGCAGAACTATCTGGAGCGGGTGGACGTTGCGGAGGATATGATCGAAAGCTTCCGTATCGAATACGGTCTGAGCGAAGAGGAAGAGGCCACGCTGCGGGAAGCAATGGCGAACGCCTCGTGACGCAGTGACAATCTGGATATACAGGAATCAGACATGAAAAAACTTTGTTTATTGCTAATGCTCGTATTGCTTCTTACTTCCTGCGGTACCGCGCAGGGAGGGCAGGGAGCGGACGCCTCCTCCGGCAGCGGGAAGAAGGACCAGGCTTCGGAAAGCGCAGAAGCGGGGACGGCCTCTCCGGCTTCACTCGTTGATCCGGCGTCGCTTTCGCCGGAGGCCGGGATCTTTTCCAAAAAGGATCTGAAAAGCGATTATGACGCCTCGTCCGCCGGAAAGATCACCTGGGATGAAAACGCGCAGACCGCCGGCGGCGGAATGACCGCGGAGGGCGGGCGCGTCCTGATCACAGAGGAAGGAACGTATATTCTTTCCGGATCGTCCGGGAACGGGCAGGTCATCGTGGAGATCGATAAGGAATCAAAGGTCCAGCTCGTGCTTGCGGGCGTGACGCTGAAGAATCCGGCAGGTCCCTGCATCCTCGTGCGCTCCGCCGACAAGGTCATCGTGACGCTTGCGCCGGGCAGCACGAACGTTCTTTCCGACGGCGGCGCGGCCTATGCGGAAGACGAGAAGGTGAGCGGCGTCGACGCGGTCATCTATGCCGCGGACGATCTGGCCATCAACGGCAAGGGCTCCCTTTCCGTAAAGGCAGGGTATAAACACGGGATCTTCACGAAAAACGACCTGACGATCACCGGCGGGACGATCGACGTCACTGCGGCGGACCGGGGCCTTACGGGGAAAGACAGCATCAAGATCCGCGAGGCGGAGATCACCGTGAACGCGGGGGACGACGCCCTGCAGACTTCGCGTCTTACCAAGGCGGGAAAGGGCTTTGTGTATATCGAAAGCGGAGATCTTACGCTCACGTCCGGCGATGATGCGATCCATGCGGCTTCCGCGCTCGTTATCGCGGGCGGGACGGTCGACATCCCGAAATGCAAGGAAGGACTGGAAGGCGCCGTCATAGAGATCCGCGCCGGCGAGGTCCGGATCAAAGCGACGGACGACGGGATCAACGCGTCCTATGAAACGGCGGACGGGGAGTCGGATAAAGTGCAGGCGGATACGTACATCGGGATCCTCGGCGGCACAGTCAGCGTGGACGCGAACGGCGACGGCATCGACGCGAACGGCAGCATCCGCTTTGCCGGCGGTTCCGTGAAGGTGGAGGGGTCTGTGAACGACAAGTTCGACGCACTCGATCCCGGAACGGAAATGACGGCGGACGGCGGTACGGTCCTTGCGTTCAGCGCGAAGGCGCCGGAGATCCCGTTTAAGGACGGCCAGACACAGCCGTTCCTATCCGAGACGATGGACCAGGCTGTTCCGGCCGGTACGGTCGTGACGGTCGAGGATGCATCCGGTGCGGTGCTGATCTCCCATACGGCGCAGAAGGAATTCCGTCATATCGTTTTCTCCGCGCCGGAGCTTGCGCCGGGGACCTATACGATACGGGCCGGGAATGCGGAAAAGACCGTGCGGATCGGGTAACACGGCGGATGCCGGTGTTTCCGAAGACGCATCAGAAACGAGGTGATCGACGGCCGGGATGGACGCCGGTCGACCATGGTGATCTCACAGCTTCCGGTCGCGACATGGTTTGATCTCTTTGCGGAGAGCACCTATGCGGATGCCTGCCTTACCCGCCTTACTGACCGGCGGAATTCATACCGGCTGGAAATGAACGGAAAAGACATGAGGGAGCCATCGTAACTGTATAAAAGCAGGTAGCGGCGCTTCACGCCGTTTCAAGCGGAACGGCCACTCCGCCGGCGCGGAATGGCCGCCCCGTTCTTGCGGAATTTGCATCCAGACAAATATCCTATACATTAAAGGAAGGAAAAGAAAATGATTAATACGAAAAAGTTATCATCTCTAATTGCGATATTACTAACGATATCCATGATCTTCACTGCATGTGGCGGCAATGGGTCAAAGGCAGAGACATCTTCCAGTCATGAAACGTCTTCTGTACAGCAGGAAGAAAGCACTGAGGCCCCGCAGGAATCATCTTTAGATAAACAGGAGTCATCTGAACACCCCGCCGAATCAACTACATCGGATGAATCCGAACAACCGGAAGCAGATAATAATGTGCAGACCGTAGAAATCACTATGGATAACTGGCAGGAGTATCTGGAAATCGTACCAATGGAGAACATGGCAGCCGCTCTCATGGGCGGTGCGATAGCAGACCCTGCAACAACGGACTTTTTTGAGTATGAACTGGTTCTGAAAGAGGAATATGTAAAAGGTTATCTTGAACATGCCAACTATACTCTCCCTGATCTGAACGGACAGTCATTGGGAGTTCCGGCAATCAGATCGTATATTGATGCAGGTGCCATATCTATCGATAAATTTGCAGATATCAGCTTCACCTACACCGTGGAATATCCTGACCCCATATCCGATCAAAGCCCGACAATTGAGAGCGGAACTGAAAATAACCGCAAATTGAATGACAGCGCTTTCGCACGTTACTTACTCGCATTATCGGGTGCCCTTGGTGAGTTTAATGACTCCTTCAAAGTATACGGTATGCCTCTCATCGGTATTGTGATTGGAAAAGACCAGGACATCTCATCCCTTGCGGAAAGCGGGAAAGGTATAGACGTTCTTACTAACAACGTTAAAGTGGAAATCAAATCCATTTCAGGTACGCTTCATATTTGGACGGAAGAATAATCGGGCAAAAGGGGGATCAGTCCTCTCTCAAACCGCCGTGTCATTTGAGTGCACGGCGGTTTCTATAGTTGATATACTCTGACAGGTATGTATGCGGAGAGTTTCATCTGGAATGTCCTTCCGCATTCGAACAGCCAACTTTTTGATCTGTTGACAGCCAACATATTAGCTGTCAAAGGAGAGAATACTGTCTCTTTACAGCCCCATCATCTCCTTCGCTACCCGGTCTGCCGTCTTGATCGCCGCCGCCAGGACAAACATATACACCATCAGGTCCGCAAAGTAATTCCATCCAGACAATCGCCGCATCTGTGATATTGTTTTCGGCTGTCGAAATAAAGGAAGAACTCCCGTATGCCGTATATACAGCACAGGCAAGTAAGATTACCACTCCTTCCATGCAGACTCCGGCGAAGCTCTTCAGGAAGCTTTTTCCGATGTTCTGCGTCGGCTCTCCGACGAATGTCGCCAGCGGGATCGGGGAATTACTACGACAGCTACTGGACACCGGTAATGGAAAGCTTGGGCTTCGACCACAAGCCGCATGACACACGGCAAACTTGTATCTCGATGCTGGCAGATACAGGCAACCGAAATAACCGACATTTTTACGAGTAATTGTCTTTTCCATTGTTTGAATCTCCTTTTGGTGTAAGAATTTGTTTTTTGGGGCGTGTGAAAAAACGAAAGTTTTTTCATGCGTCCTTTTTACTTTGGGGAAGACACTCCCATTTCAACTGAAAAAGAGTATAATACCCCCTACCCCATAAGATAACGACTTTGATTTCTTATGCGGCTGTCTTGGATCTCATCTGTTTGTTGTGATATTTATAGAGATTATGTCCGATAGAAACGAGTAATACCTCGAGCCGGACCGAATTAATGCCTCTTCGCACGATCCGTTTGTACCATCGGTCATTCTTCATAATCCCAAAGGTGCCTTCTGCCTGTATGGAGCGGTTCATTCTCAAGAGTGCCCCATGGATGCTCTCCAGGTTATCTATCACTTCCTGATGCATTGCGGTAAGCTCACGGTTGATCCTTACAGTTCGGTCCTGATCTCCCTTTTTACATCTTTTTGCATAAGGACATCCGGAGCAGTCCTCGCATCGGTATATCTCCTCCTGCCGGCCATAGGCGTTCCCCTTTACATGGCAGCGGCATTCAAGATGAAAAGCCTTTCCGTTAGGACACCGCATGACCCCGTCCGCTCCAATCGGGAAGTTGACAGCCCGAAACGGATCCTCATGGTATTTCCGGTCGGTTGTTTCCTTCTTGAACATGGTGAACTTCATGTACTTTTCCATACCGTTCTGTTCACAGAAGATGTAATTGTTGTAGGAACCATATCCGGCATCTGCGACCGGGTACTTCGGATAAAAGCCATA
>JAFOIS010000232.1 GCA_017420605.1 Lachnospiraceae bacterium
ACAGCCCCGTTGCGTCGTTCTGTTCTTCATCATTGCATGCAGTATCGGCGCCGGGCTTGCGGCAGTGCTTCTCACGCTGACGTCCCGCAGGTATTCTCTGGATGAAGAACTTGCAGAACTCAGGAAGGAAGACAAATGAATTACACACAGCAGAACATCAGTATGATCACGGCGCTTTCCGACGCCCCGGGTGTATCCGGATTTGAAGATGAGGTCCTTGCGGTCGTACGGCGGGAACTGGGCGGCATCTGCACATTTGAAGAGGATAAGATCCGCAACCTCTACATCTATCGAAAGAATCACGACGGCGCAAAACCGGTCCTCCTTCTGGACGCGCACGGCGACGAGGTGGGCTTCATGATCCACTCCATAAAGCCGAACGGGACGCTGCGGTTCATTGAGATCGGCGGTATGGACCCGAGAGTGTTCGGCGCTTCCGACGTGCTTATAAGAAACGCTTCGGGGGAATACATCAGGGGAACGATCGGGGTGAGGCCGCCTCATTTTTCGGTCGGCAAGCCGGATCTCTCTCTCGACCTTCATGATTTCTCCATTGATGTCGGCGCGCGAAGCGCCAAAGAAGCAGAAGAGGAGTTCGGTATCGAAATAGGCGCGCCTGTCGTCCCTGCTACGAAATGCGTATTCGATGAAAAGCACGGCCTGTTCTTCGGCAAGGCCTTCGACAACCGCATAGGTGTAGCGGCCATGATCGCTGTGATCCGAAAACTCGACGGTCTCGACCTTCCCTTCGACGTCGTGGGCGTCGTCTCGTCGCAGGAAGAAGTCGGCGACCGGGGCGTGGAAGTCGCGGTGAATAAGGTCCGTCCGGATATCGCGGTATGCTTTGAGGGCTGCCCGGCGGACGACACCTTTACCGAGCCTTACGCCATCCAGACCGCGATGGGGTGCGGCCCGATGTTCCGCTATATCGACCGCTCCGTGATCTGCTCGCCGCGCTATCAGCGCTGGGTGCTCGATGAAGCGAAGCGGTACGGCATCCGGGCGCAGGCTTCTGTGCGGGAAGGCGGCGGCAACAGCGGCGCCGTGATCAATCTTGCCGGCAAAGGCGTTCCCGTCGTCGTTGCCGGGGTTCCCGTAAGATATATCCACAGCCCGAGCTGCATCACCGCATACGAAGACTTTGAAAATACGGCCGAACTTGTTTTCCACATAGCGGAAGATCTTACGCCGCAGATACTCGAAACGTTCTGATTCAGAGGAGGTATTTTATGAAAAAAGGATCAGGAACGCTGGGATTCCCGGAAAAACTGGGGTATGCCGGTATCAGCATCGCAGATAATCTGAGAACTTCGTTCTTCTCGACGTTCATCCTGTTCTTTGGTACGAACGTTCTCGGTATAAGGCCGGGGCTTATGAGCTCCCTGCTCAGTGTGTCGATCGTATGGGATGCGATCAATGATCCGCTGATCGCTTCTTATGCGGATAATCATCCGGACCGCAACGGCGACCGGGCGAGGCAGTATCTTTTCGCGTCGATACCGATGGGTGCCATCCTGATGCTGATGTTCACCCGCATCTCCGATTCGGTCGCTGCCTGCGCGGTCATTATTCTTGTACTGAATCTGCTGTATTCGGTATGCACCACGATGCACCGTCTTCCGTTTTACGCGCTGATGATCCTGGTCTCGCCGAAAGAAGAGGACCGCATAAGCGTCAACAAGTATCATTTCTTCGGCACCGGCATAGGAACGGCGCTCGGCGCGGTCGCGATGTGGCCGCTCGTCCGGCTGTTCGGCGGGGTGGATGCCGAAGGAAATCTTGTGCATTCCGAAAGAGGGTTTTTCTGCGGCGCGGCCATCGTCGCCGCCGTGATCATTCTGTTTTCGGTGTATCATTATTTCACGACAAAGGAACGGGTCCGTCCGCAGAAAGAAGAACAGACGCCGCTGCTGGAAGCCTTTAAGATACTGTTTAAGAATTCCGAGTTCAGAAGAAATGTGATCATGGATTTCTTCCGGAGCGCCACGCTCACTGCGGTGACCAGTTACGCGCTTTATTATGCTTCGTATGTTATCCGAAAGCCCGGGATGCTGACGCCTCTTTACGCGGCATATCTGGTAGCGAATATGATCATTATTCCGCTGCTGCACAGATTCCTGAAAAGGTTCGGAAGGCGCAGATCGATGATCATCGCCGCCTGTGGCCTGATCATAGGCGAACTGGTCTTCGTATTTCTGGCAAGGAATCTTGCCGCCGGATTTGTCCTGGTACTCTGCGCGGGCTTCGCTACCTCGGTGTACAATCTGGTCCTCTCACTGGATCGGGCAAGCATTGCGGATGAGGTCGAGGTTACAGAGGGAAGACGCGTCGACAGTATGGTCAGCAATGTATGCGGCTTTGCCACAAAGTGCGGAGGAGCACTGATCACGCTGCTGTTCGGATGGGTGCTCGACTTCACACACTATGACGGGAACTTAAGCGTTCAGCCGGAATCCGCGGTAAACGGCATCATTTTCATTATGGGGTGGTGCGTGATCCTGTTCTGCATCGGCATCATACTGGCCGCTCCCAGAAAGGAAGCAGCACCTTCCGAAAAGTCCGGGGAGAAGTAAAAATGGCGGACAAAGAAGAAAGACTTTCGGTCTATATTAAAAACTTTTCAAGGCTTCTGCGTGAGGATACGACGACGATAGAGCCTTATTCAAAAGAGACGGAGCGGTTCTATAAATTTCAGGAACTGCTTGCGGATGTATTTCCCCATATCGTGCCCCTATGTGAGGCGGAGGACTTCGACGGCTCCATGCTGCTGAAGTGGAAGGGAAAGCCGTCAGGCAAAAAGCCCGCGCTGTTCATGTACCATCAGGACCTCATTCCCGTTGACCCTGCGCAGTGGTCGCATGCGCCATTCGGGGCGGAGGTCTGTGACGGAAAGCTATGGGGCAGGGGGACGCTCGATACGAAATGCGGCCTTTTCGGTGTGCTGCAGGCTGCGGATGAGCTCACCGCGGAAGGCTTCGTTCCTGACCGGGATATCTATTTTGTTTCGACCCGCAACGAGGAAAGCTCGGGTTTCGGAGCAGATGCGATCTCCCGCGCACTGCATGAACGGGGCATCGAGCTTGACATGACCTTTGACGAGGGCGGGTTCATACTGTACGATCCGATCGGTGTTGCCGACGGGACCTTCGCCATGGTGGCCGTGGGCGAAAAGGTGCCGCTGACCGTCAAATTCATTGCGAGATCTCCGGGCGGACACGCGGCGATGCCGAAGAAGAACTCCCCGCTTGCAAGGCTTGCGAAGATGATCGCGTATATTGAAGATCACGATCCGTTCTTTTCGGTCATATCGGATACGACCGCACAGATGCTGCGCTGTTTCGGACCGTATATGCGCAGATTCGGCGTCGTGGCAAAACATCCCGGACTGTTTGCGCCTGTTCTGAAAAAAGTTCTGCCTGCAGTCTCGTCGACAGCAGGTGCGCTCCTGAAGAGCACGCTGGCGTTCACCATGTCAGGCGCCTCCGACGCCTCGAACGCGATCCCCACCGAAGCCTGGGTGATCGGCAACCTGCGCTGCGCCCCGCATCAGGGACCGGAAGATTGCCTTGCGGAACTGAAAAAGATCTGCGACCGATACGGTATCGAGATCGAGTGCAGGGTCCCGAAACGCGGAGGAAACGTTGCCGACTATAAAGGAGAGGCTTTCGGGCTTCTTAAGGCTGCGGTGATGAAAGCGTATCCGCAGGTGGACGACGTGGTCCCCTATATTTCCAATACAGCGTCCGATTCCAGCGCATATTCCCCTTACTGCAGACAGTGTCTGGGACTGAATCCGTTTATCATTTCCAAAGAGCAGATGGGGACCATACATGGCATCGATGAAAATATCGATCTCGATACGATTGTGCCCGGTGTGGACTGTTTCCGCTATCTGATCGAATCTCTCTGAAAGAAAGGCCGATCGTATGAAAATCACTGCGGTTACCGCAAAAAAGACCCAAATGCAGCTCATAGCACCGTTCACCGTCGCCTGGGGCACGATGACTTCGCAGGAAACATGGGTCGTTAAAGTCGAGACGGACGAGGGGATCACCGGATACGGGTCGGCGGCGCCTACGCCTTTTGTTACAGGAGACACGATAAACTCATCGCGTGAGGCGATCGAACTGATCGGTTCCGTGCTGACCGGCTTCGACCCGTGCGATGTTGCCGGCGCCCATGCGCGCATGGACAGCGTGATCTTTCATAACGATCCCGCAAAGTGCGGGATCGACATTGCCCTGTACGACATCCTCGGCAAAAAGAAGGGACTGCCGGTCTATAAACTGCTGGGCGGGAGAGTACCTTCTGTGGAGACCGATTATACCGTGGGCATCAATACCCCGGAAAAGATGCTCGCGGAAGCCATGTCGTACGTAAACAGCGGTCTGCGGATCCTTAAGGTGAAGATCGGCCTCGACCTTGATCACGACATTGAAGCGCTGAAGATGATCCGCGCTTCCGCGGGAAAAGACGTGCGTATCCGCGTGGACGCGAATCAGGGGTACGACGTGGAGACGGCGCTGAGAGCCATGAAGGCGTTTGAAGCCATAGGAATAGACGCCGCGGAGCAGTTCCTGCCCTGGTGGGACCTCGAGGGAGCCGCCGAGCTCATGCGCAGAAACGATACGGGCGTAAAGCTGATGCTCGACGAGTCGATCCATAACGTTCATGACGCCCTGCGGGCCGCACAGATGCACTGCGCCGATTACTTCAACATAAAGCTGATGAAGTGCGGCGGCATCTACTACGGCGCACAGATCGCGGATATCGCGGCACAGGCGGGGATCCGGTGCATGGTGGGCTGCATGGGAGAGGACCGGATCAGCCTTACCGCCGCCATCAGCCTTGTCGCGGCAAAGGATTCGATCGTCGAAGCTGACTGCGACAGTTTAAGAGATATCGTAAAAGAACCGGATTTTATACACGGAGGCTACCAAGAGGCCGGCGGCATCTGCACGCTCAGTGAAGAGCCCGGGCTCGGCATAAGCGTTGATTTTTGAATATGAATACAACACTGATTCGGAAGATACTGAAAAATACCGATTATCCGCATCCGGCAGGGACGGCGGAGGAACATGTCTGCGCAGATTATCTGCTCGGCGTCTGCCGTACGTACTGTGAAAACGCTCATATCGAGCATTTCCGGATCCCGGCTGCGCGTCCTCTTTCCGGGGAGCTTTATGTGGACGGAAGGCGTATTGCATGCAGGGCGTTTGCATCATCGGAAGACGCAGACGTTGCCGGAGATCTGTATTTCCTTCACGAATACGACCGTCTTTCGCTGGAAGGCTGCCGCGGGCGGATCGTGATCGCGGACGGATATCCCTTTCATTTTCAGTACGAGGACATCGTCCATGCGGGGGCGCTGGCCCTGATCAACTACTCGGGCGACGCTTTCGGAAACGGCACTTCGATCGAGGACCGGCGTCACGTCACCAGACCTGAGAAACATGTAAGAAAGATACCGGCTGTCACGATCCATGCGCGCGATGCGCTGTACCTGTTTACGCATGAGAGCCGGAAAGCCGTGCTGAAGATAAGGGCCGGAAAGACGGAAGCGGAATCCGGCAACATCGTCATGGACTTCCCGGGAAAAAGCGGCCGCTTCATACTCTGCACCGCGCATTATGATTCTATTTCGGGTTCTCACGGTTCCTACGACAACATGAGCGGGTGCCTTGCGCTGCTTGACCTTGCCGAAAAGATCAGGGAGAAGGCGGATGAGCTGCGCTGCGGTCTCCGTATCGTTCTGACCAGCTGCGAAGAACTCGGCGGGGAAGGCGTGCAGGAATATACCCTGCGGCATGCCGATGAGATGAAGAACTGCGTGCTGAACGTCAATGTCGATATGCTCGGCGCCATGGGGGCTTTCCGCGCCGTCTGCGAGGCCGGTCCGGAGGCTGCGGAATATCTGAAGAGATGGGGCGAAAGGCGCGGCGTTCCAATGAAAGTCACCGAAGACGTATATTCGGGAGATTCCGATCATCTGGCCGACGGGGGGATCCCGGCGATCTCATTCACCAGGTTTACGACGTATATGAAGACCGTAGCTCCCTTCCATGATGAGGCGGATACCCCGTCCATACTGTCGATCCCTGTCCTTGCGGCGGATATGGATGCGGTCTCATCTTTTACCGCAGAACTTGCCGTGCTCGAGAACCTGCCCTTTACGGGATGCATTACGGAGAAAATGCGCGAAAAGCTCGACGTATTTCTCGGACGGAAAAGAGAGAAGGAAGAAAACGGATGAAGATGAACATCTATTACTCCGGTATCCGCGTGGCGGAATGGGAGGAAGGCACATTGAAGATCGACGCCGGTCTTTCTTCTGTTTCGGAATTCCTTACAGGAATACTGCCGGCGGGTCTTTCCGTCATGCTGCATGAGGCCCAGACGGCGATCAGCCGGGGTCTTACTTCGTTTACCCTTCCGGGAGGACAGCGCTATACGAAGGCGGACGGCGGAACGTATATACAGCACGATGTAAAATACCCGACCGATATCCTGACGGAAGACGGAAAGATCAGAGGTTTCTGCCGGCCGGCGCTGACCGCCGTCATCATGGGAGCCGAAGAAGGCTTCGAATGGAAAACACCGATCGCAAAGTGGCGGGAGCTTTACGGAGACGTGCGGTTCGGCTTTCAGGCACCGGAGCGTTTCAAGACTGTCATGCGCGACGGCACAACTCTTTCCGCGGATCTCTATCTTCCCGCGGGCGTCTCTCTTCCTCTTCCCTGTATCCTGATCCGTACACCGTACGGGAAGGAGAACTGCACAGAAGAGATCCTGCCGTTTGTGCTGAGAGGATATGCAGGCGTAGTGCAGGATACGCGAGGCAGGCATGAAAGCGAAGGAACCTGGGACCCTTTCATGTACGAGATCGGCGACGGGGAAGATACGCTCAGGGCCATAGCGGACAGTCCGTGGTGCGACGGCAATATCGGGATGTTCGGGGCAAGTTACAGCGGTTATACGCAGTGGGCGGCTGCAGCTTCGGGAGATGCGCATCTGAAGGCGCTGGTCAGTCTGGTCACGGCAGGAACGGCGTTTGTCGACGGACCGTTTCCGGGCGGTGCGGCCTCAAGCGGAGATGTGGCCTGGCTTGCGCTCACACAGGAAAGATATACCGATTTTACCGCGCTGCAAAGAGACGACTGGAAAGACATCCTCGGATACCGTCCCGTTTCGTCTATTATGAAGGACAGGCTCGGCCTCGACATGCCTTTCTGGTCCGAGAGACTGGCGCATCCCTGTGACGACGCTTACTGGGCTTCCAATAACTGGTATAAAGCGGCCCAAAAGCACGGCCGCGTCTCTGTGAACGCGCTGATACAGTCGGGCTGGTTCGACGATAACGCCAAAGGAAGTCTGCAGGCCATACGTCTTACGGACAGTATCGGAACGGGTGACCGCAAACTGCTTTTGGGCGCGTGGTGTCATGCCGGCAACTCGAACCGTGAACTAGGCGGTTTCGATATGGGCAGCAGGGCGCTGCGGTACGATATCGATCTTCACTATTTCAGGTGGTTTGAGAAGTACCTGAGAGGCCGCCTCGTGGATACCGGCCCGAAGACCGAGTACTTCACCCTTGGCGAAAACGTGTGGAAAACGGCGGATCAATGGCCTCCGGAGGTGACGGAAGAGACGGTGTACATGCTCGGAGACGGAATCCTTGCAAAGGAGGCGCAGCCGGAAGGCTCGCAAAGCTACCTTTATGATCCGGGCGATCCGGCGCATCAGCTGATCAACACTTCCGATAACGAGCTCCAGATCCCCGCGGATTATTCCGGAGAAGAAAAGAGAGCCGATCATCTGACATTTACGGGCGAAGTATTTGCGGCACCCGCGGTATTTACCGGAACCGCCAGGTTTGTGCTCTGGGTATCGAGCGACGCTCCCTCGACGGATCTTGTGGTCAGGCTTTCGAAGGTGGATACAGAGGGACGTTCCGTGAAGATGGGGATGAGCGTTCTGAATCTGTGTCTTCGCGACGGGTTAGAGGCGCATTCTTTTATGCAGCCGGGCGTCATTTACAGGGTCGAACTCGAGACCGCAAACTTCTCATTCCTTGTCGAGAGAGGGGAGAGAATCAGGGTCTCGGTTACGTCGAGCGCGGAAAACCTCCTTTTCCCGAATCCGGGCACCAAAGAAGGGCTTACAGGTACGGCGGTGCATGCAGCCCGCAATACCCTTCATTTCGGCGGAGAGCATCCATCATGCGTCATTCTTTCCGAAGAGAAACGGTGATAAGAAGGAGAAAGCATCACCGGCCGTTCACCGGCGGAAAAACAGGATAAAGAGAACGGCAAAAATGGGCCGTTCGGCTCTGGACAGCGCATTCCCGCATCACTTATAATAATTATGCATTACTATGCACAGGCGGTACGGACCCTTATTTCGTGAGATGACAGCGTAAGGGGCGCGACAGGGCTATGGTCAATATTAAGGCGTATTCATATCTTTTCAGGGGTATGATGCGCCTTTTTGCGTTGCAGGAAGATGGAATTCTGCAAAAGAAAGGAGCCGGCAGATGAGACGAACGTGTCGATGGTTATTCATTCTTATTGTTCTTGCCGCCTGCCTTGCGGCAGGTCCGGCGCGTGTTTACGCGGCCGGAGCACCCGGCTGCAAGAACGCAAATGACGGGAATCATTACAACCGGGACGGGACCGCCGAGGAGAGCGTCGCGCCTACCTGTACGGAGGACGGGTACGACGTGTATACCTGTCTTCTTTGCAATGAAAAATTCAAAGTCAAAACGCAATCGGCCCTCGGACATTCCATGGGAGACTGGCATCGAGATAAAGAGCCTTCCTGTACGCAGGCCGGACGGGACGTGCGCAGGTGCAGCCGCTGCGGGAAGACCGAATCCCGCGACGTGGCGGCCCTCGGGCATGACTGGGACGATGGCGTCGTCCAGGGCGATCCAGAGGCGTTCCTTCATGATAATGAAGTCTTATACACCTGCAGACGCTGCGGGGCGACGCATACTGAGGAAGTGAAGTTCACCATGATGAGCTTATGGCCTACGCTGTACAACGACCCGATCACGGATCCGGATTATGATCTCCTGGATCCGCTGACGATCACTAAGCAGCCCGAAGACCTTTCGATCGTCTGGGAAGAAGGCAATACGGGAACGCTCACGATCACGGCGGAAGGAGGACTCATTCCTTATACCTACCGCTGGATCGTCGTGCCGGGCACGGGATCGGCGGGTATTCTCGGGAGCAGTTTCATCGACGTGATGAATATTGCAGGCGCGGACCTGTCCGAAGCTTGCAGCATGGTTGCATCGTTTGGTGAACTGGAAGAGAGGAAAAGAGGGTATGCCATCGCCAAGCCCGCTGCCGTCGGCGCGCTCAGCAGCTTCTGGCAGGCAGGCGCGGAACCTGTTTCGCAGATGGAGGCGGCCGATAAAGCCGCATATGAGTTTGTCCCCGATAACGCGGTCGTCACCGAGACCATGATCCCCGAATGCGAAGTCACGGTAGGGGATGCTAAATGCTATACGGCCTGGTGCGTCGTCATCGATAAAAAAGGGAAATACGTAACTTCCGACAAGGTACAGATCCATCCTTCGCTCACCATCATATCCCAGCCGCGTGATATCAATATGGACGATCCGGAAGCGGCGTTTTCGGTCGCCGCCGCCTACGGAAAGGAACCGTACACCTACCAGTGGCAGTATAATATCTTCGCCACGGAAGAGTTCGAGGACATCGATTCCCCGGACGCGCAGGCGGACACCTTAAAGCACATCCCGGGCATGGATACGGTGCGCTGCGTGGTGACGGACGATAACGGCGATTCCGTGGTATCCGAATCGGCGGATGCCTTCGTCGCGCCGGTGCTCTATGTCAGCGCCGAAGAGAAGATAGATTCCCGTCCTGGCGAGGAAGCAAAGCTCTCCGCCGCCTTTCACGGAGGCACGGCGCCTTACACCGCCAGGTGGGAAAAATGCAGCGGAGGAAACACAGGGATCCTGAAAACGTACGAGTTTGAGGAGGACCCGGAAGATACGCCCATCGAGTACGGGCTTGACACTTCCGACAGCGGCGCCTACGGCTCGTACCGGTTTACCGTCGAAGACAGTGTCGGCCAGATAAAGGATGTGCTGGTAAGGTACGACTACCGCGACCTTACCATTCTCGAGCAGCCCGAATCCGGCCAGCTGAGTTTTGAAGGCAAATTTGACGTCCGTATCGTGATGGGCGAAGGATCGCTCCCGTTTACCTATACGGTCAAAGATCTCAACAATGCGGACGTCGTTACCGAGACGCTCTCGGCATCGGAATGGTCGACAACGGTGACGAGCAGCGGTTTTTATTACATGTACGTAACCGATGCGAACGGCCTGCACGCAAGGTCGGAGTTCTTCTGTGTAGATGACTATGAAGTAAGGATCGTTTCGCAGCCGGAATGGATCGAAATAGAAGAGCCGCATCATTATGCGGAGGCGGAGATCCTTATTCAGGGAGGAGAAGGGCCGTACGATTTGCTCTGGATGAAGCTGAACGAAGAGACCGGCGGGTATGAGCCCATATGGACGACGGAAGGATCTGATCCGAACCTGGGGTATGGCGATGGGACCGTGGTCGATATGAAGACCGATGGCTGGGCGCGCCTGCTCACGGTCGTTCGCGGTACATATCTGCTGGTCGCAAGAGACGCAAACGATGTGATGTGCACGTCAAAGCCGTTTGACGCTCTTTACGTCGGCACCGTGCCGTACATCACCGTGCAGCCGCAGGACGCGGAGTACGAGGCGACAAGCGGCAGGTCAAATCTCTTCTATACGCTCGACTGCGAGGGCAGGACCGGTATGAACGATTATCTGGCGTATCTCTGGGAATACTACGCCGAGGACGGCACCTGGCAGAATGTGGAACTTCAGACCATGTACAGCCGCGATTCGTGGTTCCACGGGCCGTTCTACGCGGACTATCCGCACCAGGAGTTCCGGTATGTGGATCATTCCTGCGCGTACCGCTGCAAGGTCACGAACACCGTAACGGGAGAATATGCCTATTCCCGGGTCGCGCTCGTGAAGGTTCTGATGCACTGTACGCATTACGGACAGCGGGGAGACCACACCGCGCTCCACGCGCAGTTTGCCGGCGGCGCCTGGCCGTTCACCTTCGAGATCCGCGAAAGATTCCCCACGAATTTCGATTCCGTGCAGCAGAAGGCCGGAACGGACGGCGACAACCGCAGCTATACGAGGGCGACTTTCATCCAGCACGCGCAGCAGGAGTACTTCATGGACGCCTGGTGGAAAGATCCCAACGGAGAAATGCATTTCAATTTCTTTGACGAGTTCAACATCGGCGTTCCCAATGCAAGGAAAGAAGTCTTTGAAAGCACGATCGACGGGACTCTTTACTGCGACGCGACGGGTATCGCGCGAAGATACAGGCTGCCCTATGATCCTGACGGGAGTAAGAGTTCCGCCGGGGCACATGATTATTACCATCGTGTTTATCAGGTCATGGCAGTCGACCGCTTCGGCGACACATGCACCTGTCCATGGATCCGGATGACGTCGCCTATGACGACTTCCGAGAAGGCATGGAATATATTCTTTACCGGCATATTCGGAGTACATGACGGCGACCACAACGGGTGGTAATATGTATGTACTGCAAACGGGAACGCGGACACGGATCTTACGGTTGAGGTGATAAACATGAAAAAAGAGATGAAAGTAATCGCGGGAACGCTGCTGATCTTCGCGCTGCTTCTTTGGGCCGCCGGCTGCGGCGCCGCCCAAAACAGTGAGGAGAGCGCTGCGGGGTCCGACGGTTCCGAAGTAAGCACGTCGTCCGGTCAGGATGCGGCACCGGAAAGCAGCGCGGAGGAAAGCACACCGGAAAAACCGGAACCTCTCATTGCGCCCGCTCCCGGCTCAGAACTGCTCGGCGCATGGTACTGCCTGCACGACGGGGTACCGGTCTGCCTCGATCTCCGGGAAGACGGCACATACGGGCTGACGATCGGAGGGACGGAGACGGAAGGCACATGGGAGATCGCGGACGGACATGTAGTATTGGACGGCGACACGGAAGGCGCGATGCCTGTTATCGGGAACGACAGGATCATGTGGTCCGGGGCGGGAGAGGTGTTCACGCGTGAAGAAGTGAAGGCCTGGGAGCCTGCGCCCGTTCTGACGGAGGGTGTTGAGACCGCTGATTTCGACGGCTACTGGGTGAGCTGGTATGTGGAGAGCGGCGGTTTGCGTCTGCCGGCTGACGTCGCGGGGGACAACACCGAGTTTTTGATCGACGGCGGGCGTGTGGCTATGGGCGGATCGCTTTTCGGGGAGATCGTCCTTGATTTCACATTTGCGGACGGGAGACTGTCGTATGAGAACAGTAAGGCGGCCGTGGTGATCGAGGTCCAGGCGGACTACACGCTCCGCTGCACAGTAACCGGCGACGATTCCGAGCTGATCCTGTATCTTACGTCCGGGGATATGGATTCGCTGCCGTTCTTCACCGCCGGAGAAGGCGAAGACTGAGCGATCCGGCAGTGCTGCAGGGCAGGCTGTCGAAACAGGTCGGAATAAAAGCCATAAAGTGATGAAGCCCCATGCCGCATTTTTGATATGCTCCCTTCCAGGTAGACAAGCGAAATAATAAAAGCTTGGATGCCCGGAAGGGAGCATTTTCATTGAAAAGGACAAAGCTTGATACCGAAATCATCATCTGGGCGGTTAAAGATTATCTGACGGGGAATTCCTCTAAAAAGGCAATTGCTGACCGATTGGGGGTCGACCCCAGCAGTGTTAATCAGTGGATAGCGAATTACCAGTCTATGGGGGAGAGCGCTTTTCTCGGTAATGGAAACCGGCACTATTCCAAAGAACTTAAGGAACAGGCGGTAAAAGATTATCTTTCCGGGAAAGGTTCGTATCGAGAGATCTGTAAACAATATAAGATCAAATCAACAAGGCAGATCCGCAGCTGGATAAAGAAGTATAATGGTCATGAGGAGCTGAAAGATTCCGGAACAGGAGGAACAAGCATCATGACCAAAGGCAGAAAAACCAGTTTTGATGAACGGGTTGAGATCGTCCAGTATTGCATTGCCCATGACCATAACTATGCACAGACAGCGGCAAAGTATCAGGTATCCTACCAACAGGCACGTAGCTATACAGTCAAATATGAAGCCGGCGGTATCGAAGCTCTCAGGGACAGACGCGGCCGGACAAAGCCATTGGAAGAAATGACAGAACTGGAAAAACTTCGGGCGGAGAACAGGATCCTGCGGGCTGAGAAGGAACGGGCTGAAATGGAGGCATCATTCCTAAAAAAACTCGACGAGATAGAGAGGAGGCGGGGCTGAGCCTGGTCAGGCATGGACAGGCCTATCAGGCGATCAAAGAAGAACACGAAGAGCATGGTTATCCGATCGGAGCCCTTTGTAAGCTCGGGCATGTATGCAGGGCAGCATACTATCAATGGCTGCACAGAAATCCTACGGTTCATGAAGCAGAAAACAACCGGATCGCCGTTGAAATCGAAAAGATCCACCGGAAGTATCCGGATAAAGGTTACCGCAGAATCAGAGACGATCTGGAACGTTACCATGGAATAAAAGTGAATGACAAACGAGTGCTCCGGATCTGCCGGCAGAAAGATATCAAGTCTACGATCAAGTACAGTAATCATGGATGCACCCGGCGGGCAGAGAATCCACAGTTCTTTGCAGAGAATCTCCTGAACAGGGAATTTACGGCGGAGGCGCCGAATAAGAAGTGGCTGACGGATGTCACAGAATTCAAGTATTACACCGGCATTGAAGTTCACAAGATCTATCTGAGTGCGATCCTCGACCTGTACGATAGAAGGATCGTGTCG